>JALZAI010000334.1 GCA_030948475.1 Actinomycetota bacterium | reverse complement strand
GATCTGCTCTACGCCGAGACCGTGCGCGCCGAATGCGTCGCGGCCGACCGCGACGCCGACGCCTGCCCAGGGACGGCCGCCGCGCTGCTGCGGCGCATCGCCGGTGACCTTGACGTCGAGCTGCATCCACGCGACCTGTCCGAGGGGCAGCGGCTCGCTCTCGCGCTCGCGGTCGTGCTCGCATCTGCGCCGCCGCTCGTCCTGCTGGACGAGCCGACCCGCGGCCTCGACTACCCGGCCAAGGCGCGCCTGGTCGATGCGCTGGCCGGACTGGCCGCCGCGGGACACGCCGTAGTCCTCGCCACTCACGACGTCGAACTCGCCGCCGAGGTCAGCGCCCGGACGGTGGTCCTCGCCGACGGCGAGATCGTCGCCGACGGAGCGAGCCGCGAGATCGTCACGCAGTCGCCGGTGTTCGCGCCGCAGATCGCCAAGGTGCTCGCACCGCTGCCCTATCTCACGGTGAACGATGTGCGTCGCACCCTCGCGCAGGAGTCGCGCTTTGCACCCGTTTCGCTTCCTGATGGTGGCCCCCCAGCGCGCAAAACAGGTGCAGACAAGGGGGGGCGAGCGTGAGCGCGGCCCTCACGCTCAGGCCGCGTGCGCTCGCCGCGATCGTCGCGGTGACCCTGGTCGGGATCGGCGCGTTCACCTGGCCGCTGCTGATCGGCTTCGACAGCTCCGCGGCCGGCCACGCCCACGACGCCCCATGGATCTTCCTGCTCATGCTGCCACTGCTGTTGCTGGTCGTCGCGGCCGAGATCGCCGACGGTGGCATGGACGCCAAGGCCGTCGCGCTGCTGGGCGTCCTCGGCGGGATCTGCGCGGTGCTGCGCCCGATCACCGGCGGCCTCACCGGCGTGCAGCTGATGTTCTTCCTGCTCGTGCCCGCCGGACGGGTACTCGGCCCCGGCTTCGGCTTCGTCCTCGGCAACGTCGCGATGTTCGCCTCGGCCGCGCTGACCGGCGGCGGCGGGCCGTGGCTGCCGTTTCAGATGCTCGCCGCGGGCTGGGTCGGCCTGCTCGCCGGCTGCCTGCCGCGGGTGCGGGGGCGGGCCGAGCTGTGGCTGCTCGCCGGGTACGGTCTGCTCGCCGGCATCGCGTACGGGTTCGTGCTCAACCTCTGGTTCTGGCCATTCGGCACAACGGGCACTGGCGCGAGCGCAGGAGTGACGTTCGTGCCCGGGGCGGCGCTCGTCGAGAACCTGCGTCGGTGGCTGGCATTCAGCGTCACATCCAGTCTCGGCTTCGACATCCCGCGCGGCCTGGCGACTGCCTTCGCGTTGCTGATCGTCGGCCGGCCAGTGCTGCTCGCACTGCGGCGCGCGGCGAGGCGAGCCGCGTTCGACTCGGTGCCGGATTTCGACGCCATACAGTCAACTGCGTGAGCGAAGCTTGCGAGCGAACCATGAGCATCGTGCTTTGCTGCCCGAACGAGCCCAGCGAGGCTCGGGCATGACCGAGCTGTCCGCGCTGGCCGGGGACGTCGAATCGCCCGACGACGCGGCCGGCGAGGCCGTTCGCGACCGGCTCGCTGCCGACGCGAGACTAGGGCGCCTGGCCGGGCTGGCCGAATGGGCCGCCTGCGTGCTGCCGGCCTCGTCCGACGGGCGATTCGCGCGCATCCGGGGGCTGGTGTTCGGCGGCGCAGCGGAGCGACTGCCGGTAGAGGTGGCCGAGCAGGTAGGCGCGCGGCTCGGCGGTGTCGACGAGCTGCCGGCCTCGGCCGCCGCAGCGGTGGCGGAAGGGGCCCGGCTCGCCGACACCGAGGTCGACGGCGGCGCGGATCTCCTGATCCTTGCGCTGCCGCGACTGGGCACCGATGCCGCCATCGCGGTCTGTGTCCTCACCAACACCGAACCGGTCAAGGTGCTCACGCGTGGCGCGGCTGCGGCGGATCCGGAGGCGTGGATGCGGCGAGCCGTCGAGGTCCGCGACGCACGTCGGCACTGCATGCCGCTTCGCGACGAGCCGGACGCGCTGCTCGGTGCGATCGGAAGTGCGCATCTGGCCGCAGCCGCCGGGTTCGTGCTGCGTGCGGCGGCACGACGCACCCCGGTGCTGTTGGACGGGCCGGCGTCGGCGGCAGCCGCGCTGGTCGCCTACGAGGCGGCGCCCTGGGCGGTGCGGTGGTGGTGTGCGTCCGACAGAGGCCCGGATCCACTGCACGAGTTCGCGCTGACCCGGCTCGGACTCTGTAGCGTTCTCGACCTCGGGACCGGCCGTGGTGACGGGCTGGCCGCGATGCTCGCCGTGCCGGTGCTGCAGGCAGCCGTCCGACTCGCCGGATGAGTCGGGCGCGCCGCCGGGCCGGGGTTAGGCTCGCCGCACCAGTACTCCAGCCGATCACCAGGACTGCCGTGACGTCGCCCGACAAGCCCCCAGTGCCCACGACGCCGATCCTGTCCGACTCGCGACGCGACGCCAACGAGGCCGTCTCGTGGGGGATGCGGGTCGCGGCGGCCTGGACCTGGCGGCTGCTCCTCGTCGGCCTCGGGCTCTACGTGCTCGCCCAGATCTTCATCCGCATCGAACTCGTCGCGTTCTCCTTCGTCCTCGCGCTGTTCCTCACCGCTGTGCTGCATCCGCTCGAGCGCGTGCTGCGCCGCACGCTGCCCGGTCCGAAGTCGCTGTCAGCCGCACTCGCGCTGCTTATCGGCATCCTGGCGTTGGCCGGAATTGCGGCGTTCGTGTCGTGGCAGATCAGCAGCCACGCCGATCAGCTCGCGAACCAGATCTCGAACTCCTTTGACAAGGCGCGGCATTGGCTGCAGACCGGCCCGCTGCACCTGAAGTCGACCGATCTGAACAAGCTCTCGGCGAGCATCACCGACGCGTTGAGGACGCACCAGGGTCAGTTGATCAGCAGCGCGATCGCCACCGTCCGCACGCTCGCCGAAGGCCTGGGCGCGCTTCTGCTGATCCTGCTCTCGACGTTCTTCCTGCTGCGCGACGGCGATCACATCTGGACCTGGACCCTCGGGTTGTTGCCGAAGCCGGCCCAGGAGCGGGCGGACGTGTCGGGTCGCGCCGGCTGGCGGACATTCGGCGGCTATATGCGCGGGGTTGTGCTCATCGCGCTATTCCACGGTGTGTCGGTGACGATCGTGTTGTTCGTCCTGCGGGTGCCCCTGGCTGCTGCGCTCGGCGTCCTGATCTTCCTCGGCTCGTTCATCCCGATCATCGGGTTGACGGTGACCGGTGCTTTGTGCGTGCTGGTCGCCATGCTCGAACACGGACTCACCTCGGGCATCGTCGTGGCCGTCGCGATCATCGTGCTGATCCAGCTCGAGGCGCATCTGTTGCAACCGGTGATCATGAGTCGCAGCGTGGAAGTGCATCCCATCGCGATCGCACTCTCCGTGCTGACCGGGACGATCCTGGCCGGCATTCCGGGCGCGCTGCTCGCGGTGCCGCTGGTGGCCTTCCTCAACGCCACCATCCACGCGCTGCGCGATACCCCGGCGCTGCCGATCGCCGACTCCGGATTTCCGGTAGCGCACCGCGAATCACCCCGCGGCGATCCGGTCGACGGAGCCGAACCGTCCGCCGCAGCCGAGCAACCGAAGGACGCGCCGACCGGCTGACGTGCGCTCGCGGCGAAGGAGTCAGCGTACGTGCAGCTGCACGAACGGAGGCTTCACCAGGCGTACCGCAGTGCGCCGGCCCCGCACGTCCACGGCAGCCTCGTCGCCGGCCGTGAGCCCCGAGTCGGACGCGATCAGGGCGAGGCCGATGCCCTTGCGCCGGGTGGGGGAGAACGTCCCGCTGGTGACCTCGCCGACCTGGATGCCGTCGGTGTCGAGGACGTCCATGTGGGCGCGGGGGATGCCGCGATCGAGGGACTCGATGCCCCAGAGCAGCCGCTTCGGTCCGGACCGCTTCTCCTCCTCCAGCACCTCGCGTCCCCAGAAGCGGTCCTTCCTCCAACCGAGCGCCCAGCCGGCGCGCGCCTGCAGCGGCGAGATGGACAGCGACAGGTCCTGACCGTGCAGCGGGTAGCCGGCCTCGGTGCGCAGCGTGTCCCGCGCCCCCAGCCCGGCCGGCTGACCCCCGAACTCGCGCGCAACCTCGACGAGCGCGTCCCACAGCACGGCAGTATCGGCCCAGTCGGGCAACAACTCGTAGCCGTGCTCGCCGGTGTAGCCGGTCCGGCAGATGCGTACCGCCCGGCCGTCGTAGGACGAGTCGCGGAAGGCCATGTAGTCGAGTTCCGCCGGCAGGCCGAGCCGGTCGAGCACCTGCTGCGACCGCGGTCCCTGTACGGCGAGCACTCCGTACGAGCGGTGCTGCCCCTCGACGTTGACGCCGGGGGGCGCAGCGTCGGCCAGGCGGCGCACGACCTCGGCGGTGTTGGCGGCATTCGGGACGAGGAAGACCTCATCCTCGCTGACCAGGTACGCGATGAGATCGTCGACCACGCCGCCGGACTCGTCACAGCACATCGTGTACTGCGCCTTGCCCGCCTCGATGCGACCCAAGTCGTTGCTCAGGCACGCATTCACGAACGCGCGCGCACCGACCCCGCGCACCACTGCCTTGCCGAGGTGCGACACGTCGAAGACGCCGACCGTCTCGCGCACCGCGGCATGCTCGATCAGGACCCCGCCGCCGCTCGCCGGGTACTCGATCGGCATCTCCCAGCCGCCGAAGTCGGCCAGCTTGGCGCCGAGGTCGACGTGCCGGTCGTGAAGCGGTGATCGCTGCGGTGCGGTCATGGTGGCAACACTATTCGTAGGATCACCGCCATGCCTCGGATCTCCGTCGTCGCCCGGTCCTCCGCCAACTCTGCCGATGCCGTCGTCGTCGGCCTGGTGAGGCAGGACGAGGGCCCGCGGCTCGCGGCCGGCGCGCGCGACGTCGACACCGCGCTAGGTGGCAAGCTGCTCGACGCGCTGAAGACCGCGGGCGCGAGCGGTAAACCCGACGAGATCACCAGGATCCCGACTCTCGGCCTCGCGCCGTTCCCGCTCGTGGTCGCGACCGGGCTCGGTGCCGACGTGGGCTCGATCGAGGCGCTGCGCCGCGCATGCGGAGCGGCGGGGCGGGCCCTCAGCGGCACCCGCAAGGTTCATGTCGCGCTCGACGGGCCGGCGGGCGTGATCGCCGAGGGCGTCGAGCTGGGCGCGTACGCCTACACCGCCTACAAGTCCGACGCCAGGCGGCCGGCGCTGCGCGCGGTGACGATCGGCAGCGACCGCGCGGCACGGTCCGAGCTGAAGCGGGCCGCCGTGGTCGTGGAAGCGGTCGCCTTCGTCCGCGATCTGGTGAACAGCCCGCCCAACGATCTGTATCCGGAAACCTTCGCCGAGCTCGCCCGGGACCGCGCCGAGCAGTCCGGCCTCACCGTCGAGGTGCTGGACGTGCGCGCGCTCAAGCGGGCCAGGTTCGGCGGCATCCTCGGGGTCGGCCTGGGCTCCGCGCGGCCACCGCGGCTGGTGCGCATCACGCATCGTCCCGCCAGACCGAAGGCTCGGATCGCCCTGGTGGGCAAGGGCATTACCTTCGACTCCGGCGGCCTGAACCTCAAGACGTCGAACATGGAGTGGATGAAGTCCGACATGGGGGGCGCAGCGGCCGTAATTGCCGCGGTGATCGCCGCCGGCCAGCTGAAGCTGCCGGTCGAGGTCACCGCGACGGTGCCGATGGCCGAGAACATGCCCTCGGGCACCGCGTACCGACCCAGCGATGTGCTCACGCTGCGCGGCGGGCGCACCGTCGAGGTCGCCAACACCGATGCCGAGGGACGCCTGGTGCTGGCCGACGGCATCGTTCGCGCCGCGGAAGACGAGCCCGACTATCTCATCGAGGCGTCGACGCTCACCGGCGCCCAGCTGGTATCGCTCGGGAACCGCGTCATCGGCGCGATGGGCGAGGATGCGTGGCGCGATCAGGTCACTGCGGCAGGCAACGCGGCCGGCGAGGCCGTGTGGGCGATGCCGATCCCGGACGAGCTGCGCGCCGGGCTGGACTCCCCGCTCGCCGACATCGCCAGCCTTCCGGGCGACAGGTGGGGTGGCATGCTCGTCGGTGCCGCCTTCCTGGCCGACTTCGTACCGGCAGGGTTGCCCTGGGTGCACCTGGACATCGCCGGGCCGGCGTGGAACCTGGGCGGTCCGTACGGCTACACGCCGAAGGGCGCGACCGGAGCGGGAGTGCGCACCATCGTGGCCGCCCTGGAGGGCGTCGCGGGGCTCTAGTCACCGCTTCTAGTCGGCGAGCCGTTCGGTTGCTTTCCGGGCCGCGTCCAATCCCGCATGCGTTGGGGATAGCCGACGACCGCGCCGTCGTAGAGTGCACGCTTCCACCCCCACGCGCGTGGCGACGAAGTCGGCCAGGTGCGCGAAGTCGCCCGAGACGTGCGCAGGGTGCCGGGACGGTCCTTGCGCCCTACCCGCAGCCGGCCTAGCCATCGCATACCGACGATGATCCCAGGCTCTGCTGTGCGCGCACTGTCCCTGCCTGTCGCGGAACAGGCGGCTGGCGTCGCGGGGTCGCCGTAGTGCCAAGATGAGCAGGGTACGACCTTCGACGAAGCGGGAGCAGCAGTGAGCGAAGCTTGCGAGCGAACCAATGTGATCGGGCTGAGACATTCCAGCGCCGAACCGAACTCGCCCAGCGAGGCTCGGACGTGAGCGACAAACAGTCCGATCTCGTCATCCTCGGGGGCGGCAGCGGCGGATATGCCGCGGCGCTGCGGGCGGCGGAACTGGGTAAGTCCGTCGTCCTGATCGAGAAGGACAAGATCGGCGGGACGTGCCTGCACCGTGGCTGCATCCCCACCAAGGCCCTGCTACACGCCGGCGAGATCGCCGATGGCGCTCGGGAGAGCGCGTCCTTCGGCGTGAACGCCAGCTTCGACGGCATCGACATGGCCGGCGTCCACAAGTACAAGGACGGCGTGGTCGGCAAGAACTGGAAGGGCCTGCAGGGGCTGATCAAGAGCCGCGGCATCGAGACCGTCGAGGGCGAGGGACGACTCACCGGCCCGAAATCCGTCCAGGTAGGCGATGGCACCTACACCGCGACGAACATCATCCTCGCCACCGGCTCGTATTCCCGCACCCTGCCCGGCCTGGAGCTGGACGGCGAGCGGGTCATCGCCAGCGAACACGCCCTCACGCTCGACCACGTCCCGGCCACCGCGATCGTGCTCGGTGGCGGCGTCATCGGCTGTGAGTTCGCCTCGGCCTGGACGTCGTTCGGCACCGCGGTCACCATCGTCGAGGCGCTGCCCCACCTCGTCCCCCTGGAGGACGAAGCCAACTCCAAGCTGCTCGAACGCGCGTTCCGGCGCCGCAAGATCGATTTCAAGCTCGGCGCCCGCTTCGAGAAGCTCGAGCCCATCGACACGGGCGTTCGCGTGTCGCTGGAGGGCGGCGACACCCTTGAGGCCGAACTGCTGCTCGTGGCGGTCGGGCGCGGCCCGACTTCGGCCGACCTCGGCTACGAGGAGCAGGGCGTCGCGATGGAGCGCGGCTTCGTCACCGTGGACGAGTACTGTCGCACGTCGGTCGAGGGCGTGTACGCAGTCGGCGACCTGATCCCGACGCTCCAGCTCGCGCACGCGGGATTCGCCGAGGGCATCCTGGTCGCCGAGCACATCGCCGGGCTGCCGGTCGTCCCAATCGACTACTACGGCGTGCCGCGCATCACCTACTCCTCCCCCGAGGTCGCCTCGGTCGGGCTCACAGAGGCGCAGGCGGTCGAGAAGCACGGCGCGGACGCGGTACAGACGGTGACCTACGACCTGTCCGGCAACGGCCGTTCAGCGATCCTGAACACCAAGGGCGCGGTGAAGCTGGTCGCGTTGCAGAACGGCACCGTGCTCGGCATCCATATCGTCGGCGACCGGGTCGGCGAGCTGATCGCCGAGGCGCAGCTGATCTACAACTGGGAGGCAGTGGCCAGCGAGGTCGCCCAGCTGGTCCACCCCCACCCGACCCAGTCCGAGGCCATCGGCGAAGCGCACCTGCTGCTCGCCGGCAAGCCGCTACACGTGCACGACTGACGCGTCACCGCCCGCCCGTCCGAAGGAGCTTCTGCACCCATGTCGACGTCCGTGACCATGCCGCGCCTCGGGGAAAGCGTCACCGAGGGCACCGTGACCCGCTGGCTCAAGAGCGAGGGCGAGCACGTCGACGCCGACGAGGCGCTGCTCGAGGTCTCGACGGACAAGGTGGACACCGAAGTGCCTTCGCCCGCGTCCGGCACGCTGCTGTCGATCAAGGTGCAGGAGGACGAAACCGTCGAGATCGGCGTCGAGCTGGCTGTGATCGGGGAGGGCGGCTCCGACGATTCGGATTCCGGTGATCAGGCGCAAGGCGAGCCCGAGGCGCAAGCCGAGCCCGAACCCGAACCCGAACCCGAGCCGCAAGCAGAGCC
>JALZAI010000322.1 GCA_030948475.1 Actinomycetota bacterium | reverse complement strand
ACCCGCGGCGACCAGGCTGCCGATCGCGTCCTGCTCGTCGGGGTCCAGTTCCACCGGGCACGGCGCCGTGTCGAGAAACACCCCGATCACGCAGTCGGGGCACGCCAGCCCGCGTACGGCACAGCTGTCGCAGTCGATGAGCACGGTAGGCCTCCAAGGCGTGAGATTTCGCTCGCCGCGGACGCTAGGTGCAGGCTCGGACAGTTTCGTGCGCGCAGTCAGCCCAGCCGGGCGAGCAGTACGGCGGACGGGGCCGTCCAGGCGCCCGCCCGGAGTACGTCCGACACGATCTGGGCGTCGGTCGTGACCACGACGACGGGACGACCCGACGGCTCGGCAGCTACCAGCCGCCGGATCAGGTCGTCGGCCGGTTCGTCGCCAGCGCTGAACAACACCCGGACCCCGCGCGGTGCCCGCGGCATGCTGGGCGGTCTGGTCGAACCGTCGAAGGCGATGGTGAGCTCGACTCCGGACCGGGCCTGCAACGCCGCCAGAGATCCGATCAGGCGGTTGCGCTGGTCGACCAGCGGCAACTCGGGATAGCCGGTCTTGGTGACGTTGTAACCATCGACGATCACATGCACGCGCGGGAGCTCGAGCAGCCGGCCCAGTGCCGCGACCCCGGCCACGGTATGGGTGGGGTCCGCCGCCCGGGCGATGACGATCGCGTCCGCGGGGCGAAGCGACCCGGCGGGCAGGGACAGCTCGCGGCGTACCCCGGCTGCCGCTTCGGTCATCGTCTCGAGCAGCAACCGCAGGCGGGCTTCGTCGACATCGCGCGAGGTCCGGGTGTCGCGTCGCATCGCCTCGACGCTGCGTTCGAGGTCGGCGATGCGCGAGCGCAGCCGCCGCACCTCGTCCCCGTGCGCTGCGGTGGCCTCGAGCAGCTCTAGCTCGGCACCCTCGATCCGGGCCGACGCCTCGTCGCGGTCCCGCTCCGCGGTACGCAGCTCACCGGTACGCGCCCGCAGCGCGCGGCGCAGCTGCTCGTTCTCGGCCATGACGTCGGCGCTGGCGGACTTCGCAGCCTCGCGTGTCCGGGTGGCCTCGCCCTTCGCATGAGCGCGCAGCTCTGCGATCTCGGCGCGGAGGCGGCCCTGTTCCTCGGCCCCGGCGTCCCTGGTGGCACGCTCGTCGGACCATCGCGCGGCGGCCTCGGCGAGGGCGTCCGCCCAGCCGTCGGGACGAACCAGGTAGGCGAGCACCGCGGTGTCGACCGGATCCGAGGCGGCGGTGGATGCGCCGTCACGCAGCAACGCGACGAGCTGGGGCGATGCTTCGGCGGCGACCTCGGCCACCCGGTCGCGGAAGTCGGGGTCGGCGTCGAGCGCGGCAGCGAGGGCGATCGACCCGAGCCGCGCGCGCTTGGCGGGGGTGAACCGCGCTACGGCCCGCAGTGACGCCGGCACCTCGTCGGCAGGCAGCCGCCCGAGCACCTGCGCGGCCACCTGCAGCAGCCGCTGCCGAACCGGCTCCGCGAGCACGACGTCTTGCACGTCAGCAGACTACGGCGGCGCGTCCGCGCGTCGTCGGCGTTTTCGTCGGACCCTCGACCTACCGTCAGCCCATGGTGTCCCCGGCGTTCGTGCAGTCCAGCTTCGACGAGCTGGACGAACCATTGCGCGAGACGACGTTCACCGTGCTCGACCTGGAAACCACCGGTGGCTCCAGCGCGTCCGACGGGATCACCGAGATCGGCGCGGTGAAGGTTCGCGGCGGTGAGGTGCTCGGCGAGTTCCAGACGCTGGTGCACCCCGGGCAACCGATTGCGCCGTTCGTCAGCGTCCTGACCGGGATCACCGACGCGATGGTGTCCACGGCGCCGTCGATCCAGGCGGTGTTGCCGGCGTTGCTCGAATTCGCCCGCGGTACCGTGCTGGTGGCGCACAACGCGCCCTTCGACATCGGGTTCCTGCGCGCGGCGGCCGGCGAGCAGCAGATCGCCTGGCCGGCCTTCGCGGTCGTCGATACGGCGATCCTGGCCCGACGTGTCCTGACCCGCGACGAGGTGCCCAACTGCAAGCTCGCGTCCCTCGCGCGGTTCTTCGTGACCACGACCACTCCGAATCATCGCGCGCTGTCCGACGCACGCGCCACCGTCGACGTGTTGCACGGCCTGATCGCCCGCCTGGGCAGCATCGGCGTGCAGTCACTGCCCGAACTGCGTGCGTTCACGGCACAGGTCGCGCCCGCCGTGCGCCGCAAGCGCTACCTCGCCGACGGGCTGCCGAGCGGGCCGGGCGTCTACGTGTTCCGCGACGAGCGCGGCGTGCCGCTCTACGTGGGCACCAGCCGCAACCTGCGCTCGCGGGTGCGCCAGTACTTCGTCGCCAGCGAGCCGCGCACCCGGATCGGTGAGATGGTGGCGCTGGCCGAGCAGGTTGACCCGATCCCGTGCGCACACCCGCTCGAGGCGCAGGTGCGTGAACTGCGCCTGATCGCGGCGCACAAGCCGCGCTACAACCGTCGGTCGAAGTATCCGGAGCATTCGGTGTGGCTCAAGCTCACCACCGAGGCCTACCCGCGGCTGTCGATCGTGCGCGTGGTGCACGGGGACGGCTCGTCCTACCTCGGTCCGCTGCGCTCGCAGCGGCAAGCCGAGGTGGTGCGCGACGCGATCCACGACGCGGTGCCGCTGCGGCAGTGCAGCGACCGGCTCTCGCTGCGCCGGGCCGTGCGCGCGGCGTGCCTGCTGGCGGGGATCGGGCGCTGCTCGGCGCCATGCGAGGGCGGCTCGAGTCCGGAGCAGTACCGCGCCC
>JALZAI010000280.1 GCA_030948475.1 Actinomycetota bacterium | reverse complement strand
GCCCAGGCCACCGGCTCGCGCTCGTCTGGTCGCTGCGCGGCGCGCCGCACGTGCACCGGCGCGCCGACCTGGACGCACTCGCGAGCGCGCTGTACCCGCTGTCCGAGGCCGACGCGACCGGACGGTTGAACGAGACCGGGCCGAGCCTGGCGCGCAAGGGCATGGGCGCCATGGAGCAGTACACGACGGCGGTCGCCGCGATGCGCGAGGTGGTGCGCAAGCCGATGGCCAAGGGTGCGGTGAGCACCGCAGTGACCAAGGCGATCCCGGCGGCGATGCACCGCGAATGCCGCGCGTGCAAGACGAGCCACATCTCCGACTCAGCGATGCGCTCGGCGTTCCTGGCGGCCGGGCTGGAACTGGATCCGGGCACGGCACCACCTGTCCTGCGGAGGCGCACCGGCGCCAGGGTGGCGAAGAAACCCAGCGCCGCCGCGCTGCGCAAGCTGGTGCTCGGCTACCTGCAACAGCTCGGTCCCGCGACGTGCGGCGACGTCGCGGGTTACCTCGAGGCGCGCCGGGCGGACGTGGAGGAGATCTGGCCGGACGGGCTGGTCGAGGTGCGCGTCGACGGGCGCAGGGCGTGGCTGCCCGAGGATCGGGTCGGCGCGCTGCAGCACGCGCCCGACCCCGATGTGGTCCGGCTGCTGGGCGCGTACGACCCCTATTTGCAGGCGCGCGACCGCAACCTGATCGTCGCGGACAAGGCGGTGCACAAGACGCTGTGGCCGGTGCTCGGCCGTCCGGGTGCGCTGTTCGTCGACGGCGAGGTGGCCGGCACCTGGCGCCCGAAGACCTCCGGCGCGACGCTGACGCTGCAGGTCGAGCCGTTCGGTGCGCTGCCGCCGCCGGTATGGGAGCAGGTCGAAGCCGAGGCCGCGCGGGTCGCGGCCGTCCGATCGTCGGGCAAGGTTGTCGTCAAGCGCGTCGAGTAGGGCTCACTCGTGCGGTGGGCGGCGCCGGGTTGACTTGAGCTCGCCGCGACGGCGCTTGCCCTCGATCCGCCGGCGTTGCGCGCTGCGCGAAGGACGGGTCTCCCGCCGGGCCGGCGACGGTGGTTGCAGCGCCTCGGCAAGCAGCGCGCGCAGCCGGGCGCGCGCCGCCATCCGATTCTGCAGCTGAGCGCGGTGTTCGGACGCGGTCACGCTCAGCACCCCGTCCAGCAGGCGCGCGTCCCAGCGTTCGAGCAGCCGGGAGCGCTGCGGTTCGGTCAGCGCGCGCGATGCGGCGACGTCCCAGCGCAGCTCGACCCGGCTGTCGGTGGTGTTCACGCCCTGCCCGCCCGGACCGGATGATCGGCTGAACCGCTCGACGAGCTCCGCGTCCGGGACGACGAGCCCGTCCGGCAGCCCGCGCTGCGGCGGCAGGACGACATCTGCCACAGCTACGGAGTCGCTGGCGTGCCCTGCGCCTCGCGCATCCAGGCGACGATCTCCTCCGGCGCGCGCGGCAGCATGCTCGACAGGTTCATCGGCGCCCCGTCGGTCACCGCGACGTCGTCCTCGATGCGCACGCCAATGCCGCGCAACTCCGGTGGAACGGTGCGGTCGTTCACCTGGAAGTACAGCCCCGGCTCGACGGTGAGCACGTTGCCGGCGACGAGCGTGCCGTCCCGGTAGACCTCGGTGCGGGCAGCCGCGCAGTCGTGGACGTCGAGGCCCAGCATGTGCGATGTGCCGTGCAGCGTGTAGCGCCGGTACAACCCGGAACCCGGTTTGTCGGCGTCCGGGTCACACGCCACCTCGGCGGTGACCGGCAGGACGCCCCACGAGTGCAGGTGATCGGAGAGCACCCACATCGCGGCCCGGTGCGCGGCCAGGAAGTCCGCACCCGCCTTCACCTGCGCGATCCCGGCCTGCTGCGCCTCCTGCACGGCGCGATAGACCTGCAGTTGCGCCGGGGACCACTCGCCGCTGACCGGCATGGTGCGCGTGACGTCCGCGGTGTAGAGCTCATCGGTCTCGACGCCCATGTCGGCGAGCAACAGCGAACCCGGCTCGACGACTCCGTGATTGCGCCACCAGTGCAGCGTGGTGGCGTGCCGGCCGGTGCCGAGGATGGAGGAGTAGCCGACCTCGTTGCCCTCGAGGCGAGCGCGACGCCAGAACGTCCCCTCCAGCCAGCGCTCACCGCGGATGTCGGAGCGTCCGACGACCTGCGGCAGCTCACGGGCGACGTCGGTGAAGCCGCGCGCGGTCGCTTCGCACGCCTGGCGCAGCCGCGCCAGCTCCCAGTCGTCCTTGACCAGGCGCAGTTCCTCGATGAGCTGCTCGAGCTGGCCGCCGCTACCGGGCAGCATCGCGTCCACGTCGGTGTCGAGTCCGCGCAGCACCATGGCGTCCGTGCCGCTCACCGCCGCCCTCAGCTCGCTGAGTGGACGGACCTTCAGCTCGAGCGAGCTTTCCGTGTCGGTGCGGGAGGGGACGTTGCCCACCCACACCGCCCCGTGCGCGCGGCTGGTGAAGTAAGCGACCTCGCCGGGCTGGGCGTACTCGCGGACGTAGAGGGTGCTCTCGTGTCCCGCTCCGGTCGGGGACATGACCAGGACGGCGTCGGCGGCGCTCTCGCCGGTCAGCCAGGTGAACGAACTGTTGGCGCGGAACGGGTAGTCGGTGTCGTTGGAGCGGGTGCGCGGGTTGCCGGCCGGAACGACGATATGGAGATCCGGAAGCGCGCCGGACAGCTTCGCCCGGCGATGAGCGGCCGGCGCGGCGCCGTCCCGGCGTGCCGGGTGGGGCATCGGCGGGGCAGGATCCCAGTCCGCTGCGATCGCGCGTTGCAGGTGCTCCGGCATCGGGATGTCGCGGGCCGCCATGGCGTCAGACCCGGCCGAGGCCGTCTCCGGGACGACGGCTGCCCCGTCCAGCGAATCAGTCATCCTGCGAGTTTAGGACGGGCCGGCCTGCTGCGCGGCGGGCGTGGCGAATCGGCTGATCCGGCGAGAAACGGCTACTTTGGCGGCATGCACCCAGCGAGCTCACAGTCGCAGTCCTCCGCGCAACCGGTGGCCGGCTGGCCCCCCGGCGGGTACGCAGCACAGTCGTCGCAGCCGCCGCAGGGTCCGGTCGTCAAACGCGCGCGGGTCACCATGATCGTGCTGATCAGCATCCTGACCGAACTGGTGCTCATCGCGGCCGGTGCGAATCAGTGGGTCAGCGACTACGTTGTCAGGCACACCTCGGCGACGTCCAACCGGTTTATCGTGCACGCGGCCTACGCCGGGCTCACCTACCACTGGCGCTTCAATGAGAAGGGCGGCGACGTCGGACGCCTGCTGCTCGGCCAGCTCGCGCTGATCGGAACAGTGCTCGTGCTCACCGCGCTGCTGGTGTTCGCGGTGTCGCGCGGCACCGTCACCTTCGGCCGCGTCTTCTTCGGCACCTGGATGAGCGTCATCGTGGCGACCCAGCTCGGAGCGATCGTGCGGGGCTTCGTCGTCGACCCAGGCTACTTCGGCGCCAGCGGCAGCCGGCTGAATTTCGCGTTCTTCGGCCAGCTGGCCCCGACCGCGTCGAGCTTCCTCGGCAGCGTGGGGCTCGGAGTGCTCGTCGCGCTGCTGGCCGGCCTTGTCGCGGTGATCTCGCGCCGTCCCGCGGGCGTGGTAGTGCCCTCGGAGCCGCCGCCCGTCGCACCGATACCCGCGCCGCCGGCCGAGTACCGGACCGAGCGCGACCAGCGGACCGAGGGCGACCAGCGGACGGGCGGTGACCAGCCCACCCAGGCATTCGCCCCGATCGAGGAATCCGATGCGCGGGGCCGCGAACCGCATGCCCCGCCCCACGACCAGCCGCAGCCTGCCGAGGATCCTGGCGCAACACAGGCCTATCGGCAGGAGGAACCCGCCGCAGCCGATGAGAGTCAGTCCGCGCAGAGCCAGTCCACGCGGGACAACGCGGAGCGGACGACGCAGTTCCCGCCGGCCGGCCCCCGTGCGGACGAGGCGGGCACCGAGCGGACGACCGAATTGCCGCCGGTGCACGACCCGCATCGGACCGAGTAACCGCCTATCTCACGTGGCGCGTCCGAACCGCTCAGGATCGCGCCGGGTTCGCCGATAGAGCTGACAAGCGCAATGCCGCGCGATCTATCGAACAGGAAGTACGAGCAATGCGAATCGGCGGAAGTCTCCTCTTGATCGCCCTGGGCGCCATCCTCAGGTTCGCGATCACCACAAAGGTAAACGGCGTCGACCTCCATGTCATCGGCGTCATCTTGATGATCGTCGGTGTCGTGGCCCTGGTCATCACCGTGGTGTTCATGTCCACCCGGCGACGCACCGATGTCTACCAGCACACCAACGGCACCACGTATGTGACGCCGCGCCCCCCATCCGACCAGGTCTGATCCGCTAGCCCAACCCACCGGGCAGGGTGGGCGGTAGGAACCGGCTCGAGTCGTCTCACCGTACCTGCGCCAGCACGTGGACAATCCGGTCGACTGGTGGCCGCGGTCAGACGCTGCCTTCGCCGAAGCGCGCAGCCGCGACGTCGCGATCCTGCTGTCGGCGGGCTATGCCGCCTGTCAGTGGTGCCGCCTGTCACTGGTGCCGCCTGTCACTGGTGCCACGTGGCCTGAGGCATCCGTATTTCCTGGCCTAGATGTATGTATGGCCCAGAAACACTGACCACAGTGGGCCACGGTGAGCCGGACCCGCCTGGCTGCAGTTCTACAATCTCCAGCGAGCCCCCAACGCGAGCGGAGCCGTGCCGCCGACCGGCCGCCTGAGTCATCTGTCGCGCATCCCTGGCGCAACTGAATGCGTTCGACTTCATCGTGACCGTCGCGCTCGGCTCAACGTTGGCGACCGTCGCGTTGAGCGGCACCGTCGCCTGGACCGAGGGCGCGGTCGCGCTGGCGCTGTTGGCGGCACTGCAGTTCGCGGCCGCGTGGGTTTCGCTGCGCGTGGCGTGGATGCGCTCCACGCTGACATCCGAGCCGACGTTGCTGGTGCGTGACGGCCGGGTCATCGAAGGTGCGCTGCAGAGCGAGCGGATCACCCGGCAAAGTCTGGATCAGGCCGTCCGCAGCGCCGGGATCGGGCGGAAGGACGACGTCGTGAACGAGCCATGTCTCATTCGGGCAGGCTCGAAGTCGGGATTGCCGCATCCAGGTCAGGATGGCACCTGAACATCGTGAGCGAACCGACGCGAATTCGGCTACGCCAAGTCGGCGGATCCGACATCATCAACGTCGAGCAGGTCGCCCGCAGGTCACTCAGCGCGCCGTCGAGGCGGACCCGCAAATTTTGAGTGGCCCGTGCCATCGGAGCCGTTTGCCGGCCCGCCGGCCCGCTGTGGAGACGGTTGCGATGGCGGTTGCGATGGCGCTGTGGGTCGCGTCTGTCCTGCTCGGTGTCGGGTTGCCGGTCGGACCCGGGTTCCTGGTCGGAATCGGTGAGGTCGTCTTGGATTTCTTCCAGCGTTTGGTCTTTGGTTTCGGGGACTCTGCGTGCTCCCTTCATCCGGCGCACGGTGGGCCTAAGCGTGTCGCGGTCCCGATATGATGAGGCCTTGCGCCGCGGGTGATGGTACGCCAGTATCATTGTCATACGGCAAATATCGTGTCGCGGCAAGAGTTGAGTGGCAACAATGACGCAATCGGCGGTCTCATCGTCCTAATGCTCGTGGCGGCGCGGTCACGCGTTCCACCTATAGACGTGAGGGGCGCAGCAGATGAGCAGAACTGTCAGCGATTTCGTGATCGATCGGTTGATCGAATGGGACCTGCACCGTTTCTACGGCTTCCCGGGGGACGGGATTGGTGGGTTCGACGGAGCGTTGGAGCGCGCGGAGGCCGACGAAAAGGCTTTTCGCTACATTCGGCCCACGCACGAGGAGATCGCCGCGTTCATGGCCTGCGCGCACGCCAAGTTCACCGGTGAGGTCGGGGTGTGCATCGCCACCTCTGGTCCCGGCGCCACGCACCTGCTCACCGGCCTGTACGACGCCAAGATGGACAACCAACCGGTCGTGGCCATCGTCGGGCAGCAGGGGCTGGTGTCGCTGGGCAGCGACACCCAGCAGCAGGTCGATCTCGAGCGGGTCTTCGCCGATGTCGCCGGCTACGTGCAGACCGTGACCACCCCGATGCAGGCGCAACTGGTCGTGGACCGGGCGGTCCGCATCGCCCGTGCCCAGCGGTGCCCGACCGTAGTGATCCTGCCCGCCGACATCCAGAACGCGGACATGCAGGAGCCCAGCCTGGAGCACTGGGTCTCCCGCACCGGGGTGGGACACGCCTCCACCGAACTGACGCCTCCTGAGTCGGAGCTTCGCCGCGCCGCCGAGGTGCTCAACGCCGGCAGCAAGGTCGCCATGATCGTCGGCGAAGGGGCCAGGGGAGCGACCGATGAGGTGATCGCGGTCGCCGAGAAGCTCGGCGCCGGCGTCATCACCGCGCTGCTGGGCAAGGACGTCGTCCCCGGCGACGTGCCGTACCACACCCAGCAGCTGGGTCTGCTCGGGTCTCGGCCCAGCTACGACATGATGCAGGACTGCGACACGCTGCTGATGGTCGGCAGCAACTACCCGTACGCCGAGTTCCTGCCGAAGTCCGGGCAGGCCCGCGGGGTCCAGATCGACCTGTCGTCTCGACACTTGAGCCTGCGCTACCCGATGGAGGTCAACCTCGCCAGCGATTCCAAAGCGACTCTGGCCGCGCTGCTGCCGCACCTGACGCACCAGCAGGACCGCAGTTGGCAGGAGCGGGCCATCGAGGCAATGAAGGTCTGGAACGACGTCACCGAACGGCAGGCGATGATCAAGGCCGACCCGATCAACCCCCGCTACGTCTACCACCTGCTCAACGAGCGTCTGCCGCACAACGCGATCGTCACCGCGGACGCCGGGTCGACCGCCGACTGGTACGGCCACCACATCAGGCTCGGTCGCGACATGCGCGGGAATCTGTCCGGGATGCTCGCCTCGATGCTGGCGGCCATGCCGTATGCCCTGGCCGCGAAGTTCGCCTACCCCGACCGGCCCGTGGTGTGCACCATCGGTGACGGCGCCTTCCAGATGCTGGGTATGAACGAGTTGATCACCGTCAAACGCCACTGGAAGAGCTGGGAGGACCCGCGCTTCATCGTGCTGGTGCTGCACAACGACGACCTGACGCAGGTCTCGTGGGAGATGCGTGAGGTCGGTGACCCCCGCTGGGACACTTCGCAGCGGGTGGAGGACATGGACTACGCCGCGTACGCCCAGGTGCTCGGCCTGCGCGGCATCACCGTCGACCAGCCGGACCAGGTCGCCGACGCCTGGGACGCCGCGTTCTCGGCCGACCGACCGGTGCTGCTCGACGTGCACACCGACGCCAACGTGCCGCCGCTGCCCGCGCACATCACCTTCGAAGAAGCAAGAGGCTTCATGACAACACTCGTCAAGGGCGACCCGGCCGAGCGCGCGGTGATCCGCAACTCGCTGCGGGCGGTTGGCGCCGACCTGTTCGCCAACGCCAAGGACAAGCTCTCCCGCGATAAGAACTGACCACACTCAGACGAAAAGGGAGCCTCATGTCAGTCGATTCCGACTCACCTACGACCGCGGCCGGACCAGTGTCTGGGGCCGAGCACCTGGTTGACCGGTTGCTCGTGAATGTCGAGCACGGCCGGTTCGAGCGCTCGCTGTCGGGGTTGACCGCGGCAGCTGCCCTGGTGACGGGCGCCGAGGTGTATCTGGAGCATTACAAGGCCAGTTTCGGTAACAAGGTGATGTGGAGCCCGATCCTGGTCACCCCACCGTTGGTGGTGGCCGGCATCGGTGGCGTGTTCAGCAAACGCTGGGCCAAGACGGCGCTGCCGATCACCGCCGGCATCTTCACCCTCAACGGGTTGGCCGGGGAATACTTCCACGCCCGGGGGGTTGCGCGGAAACCGGGCGGCTGGGCGTTGGCGTCCTACAACCTGCCGATGGGCCCGCCGATCTCCGCGCCCGGGCTGATGGCCATGGTCGGCGGGATGGGTCTGCTGGCGTCCGTCCTGCGGCGAGAGAAGTAAGCCGAGGTGCCTGACTTCCGTGACCCGTCCCACCTGCCGAACCGGCGGTCAGACCGCCAACCTCCGCACCCGTCCTGGCTGCCGCGCCAGCAGACCGGGGGCACGCCACAGATG
>JALZAI010000231.1 GCA_030948475.1 Actinomycetota bacterium | reverse complement strand
CACCTGCGCCGGTCACGCAGGCACCGCCGCCAGCGCCGCGGCCCGTCCCGGAGGAGGTCGAGCCGATCAACCTGCTGGACTCGGCCGGTCCGGCCGTGCTCAAGCGAGTCGCGCCGGTCGTCGGCGGGCTCATCCTGCTGCTGGTCTTCCTGCGCCTGGTCCGCCGCCGCTGACCGTCGCGGCCCGATCGGGCTTCCCCGCTGATGCTCTGCTGGCCGGGTCCGAACCGAGCGCCAGCGGGGTGCTACTTGCTGAACGACCGCTGAGCGGGGGCCACTCCCGTTCCTGTCTGGTGCACAGCCGATGCTTTGCCAGCGAGCCAGCGCACGATCTCCTCACCGGCGCGGACACCGCTGGACGTTGTGCCCACGACGGTCCGCGCCGACCACCCCTGGTCGTGCAGCTCGCCGTGGCGCGGGTGAATGCCCAGGTCGGCGCCGAGAAGCAGATCGACGTCGAGCAGCGAGTCGCCGGCAGCCAGCACCCTCGACGCCCCGACGCGCTGCGCCACCTCGGCCACGGCGGCACCCTTGGTCAGCGACCGCGGCACCCAGTAGAGCTTGCGGCCCTGCAAGGACACGCTCCAGCCCAGCTCCGCCGCCCAGCCGGCCACGTCCTCGACGAAGCTCGGCGGCAGGTGGCCCGGACGCACCACGGCGTAGCAGAACAACCCGTCGGCGTTGCGCAACTTCTCAGTGAACTCGGGACGGCAGACCCGCCCGGCGTAGTCCCATACATCGGCCAGCGGCAACGAATCGCGCAGGCCGACCGCCACCCGCTCGGACCAGACGCGGTCGGCAACGCCGTCGACCAGCAGCACTCCCCCGTTGGCGACCGCCGCGTAGCTAGGGACCCGGCCCGGCAGATTGACGCGGCGGTACTGGCTGAGGATGCGCGTCGTCACCGGCACGAACGTCACCCGTGCGACGAGCGCGGTCAGTTCTGCCGCCGCGGCCCCGGTCATGAACGAGATCTGCTCGCCGTCGTGCTCCTCGACGCAGACCAGCTCGACCGGATCGTCGCCGAGCCCGCGCGCCTCGCGCGAGTAGATCAGGGTGCGGTCGAGGTCGGACGCGATCAGTGTCGTCATCCGGCGCTTCTGGGACGGATCAGCCCGACGCAGCTGTAGGCGAGATCGGGCACCTCCTCGACAGGGACGCCGCGGTGCTGGGCGAGCAGCAGGACGTGCCCGAGTTCGGCGCACCGGTCCGGACGGATCAGGATTCGCCACGGCACCCGCCGCAGCAACACCCGGGTCGTCTCCCCCACGCCTGGCTTGACCAGGTTGAGGTTGTCGATGCCGTACCGGCGGCTGATGTCCTCGACGGCCGCCCACCCGGACCAGGTCGGGGTCCGGTCAGTGTCACGCAGCACCGGCCAGTCCGTGGCGACCGCGTGGGCGACGTCGGCGAAGCGGGCGCTGATCACGTCCAGGAAGCGGTTCGACGCATCGACGTCGGCCAGGGCGCGGTAGAACTTGGCGCCGTGGTACTGCCCGGGCATGAGCAGGCGCGGGTTAAGCACGGTCCGCGAGACCAGCCCGGACACCGTCGAATTCAGGCACGCGGAAGGGATGAGGAAATCCGCGCGAGTTCCGAACAGCGAGACGCACGAGCCGGTGTCGGCGAGCACCGCCAGTTCCGGGTCGAACCGGTCGTCGACGGCGGCGGCCAGCTCGCGCGCGATCGCGCCCTTGCCCGTCCAGCCGTCGAGAAACATCACGGTCGCCGGATCGTGGCGCGCGGCGAGGTAGTCCAGCGCGCGGCTGTCGATCCCGCGGCCGCGGACGATGCTCAGCGCGTAGTGCGGCACGTCCAGACCGTGCGCAAACTGCATCCAGCGCCGGACGAGGATCCCGACCGGGGTGCCGGCCCGGGCGAGGGACGCGAGCACCAGGCCCGGCCCGCGCAGCTCGAGCACCAGCTCCCCGACGACACCAACCGCGTGCGCGACGCGCGCCGCCGACTCCTCCAGTGCGGCCGCGAAATGTGCCTGGTATTCGGACGTGGGTTGGTACTCGACCGGCAGCGACTCCGCGTAGTGGGCGCCACCGGACTGGATCGCCTCCTCGCGCTCCTCGGTGGGCGCCTCGAGTTCGACCTCGGACAGGTCGGTCAGCAGCCAGGACACCTCGTCCGCTCGGTAGCTACCGAACGACGGACCTCGCAGCGGCGCGGGCAGCGGTCGGTGCACCGGCAGGACCGCCAGGTGGAGCCGGTCACACACGCCGCGCAGCGCCTCGACGAGCGCGTCGGCGGGTTCGTCCAGCACGAGGACGATGTCCGACCAGTCCTGCGCGATGTTGTATGCGTAGCGCTCCCCCGCCCCGTCCGCTGCCGGGAAGGCGAGCCGGGTGCGGACCGGGTAGCCCGGCTCGTCCAGTACCAGCACCGGTGAGCGGGTGGTGCTCGAGTACCGGACATCCGCGACGAGCTCGGCCAGCGCGACAGCGATGAGCAGCGGCGCGTACATCAGCTCCTCGGTGCCGAGGACGAGGACCCGCTCCCCGGCCAGCCCCGCAGCGATCCGCGCGGCCAGTGCGGCGGCGCCCCCATGTGCGCGTGCCCCGTCCTGCGCCGTGAACCCGTGCCGTCCGCCCTCGCGCATGCCGGGCGCTAATGGCCCCGCGAGCCGGATCACGTCGGCGCAAGAGCCGGCGACCGGTTCCGGAGCGGCGGGAGTCGAGGCGACGAACCTGGCAGCTCGCGCCGGAAAGTCCTCCGGCCAGCTCACCGTCGCGGCGGCGAGCGAGACGACGTCGATCGGCACGCCGAGCCGCGCGGCGAACTTCTCGACCCGGGCGCGGTCGGCCTCGCTGCGCGCGTCCACCAGTGCCGCGATCACGTACTGCGGGTGCGGGCACAGCCGATTCAGTTCGGTGATCGTGTTGAGCGCGGTGACCCCGGTCGAGAGCTCGTCGTCGACGAGGACGAGCGGTGCGGCACGGCGCAGCAGCGCGGGATCCTCGGGCAGCAACAGATGTCCGGTGGCGTGGCTGTGCGGTTCCTCGAAGTACGCGGCCATCTCGACGCCGGGAACGCGCCGTCGCGTCGAGTGCAGGTAATCCGTACGCAGCGCCTCGGCGACGCAGTGTCCCAGTCCGGTCGCGGTCTCGGCGTAGCCGATCACCAGGCCGGCCGGCTCGACGAGCCGGGACGCGACGAGCGCGCCCAGCCGTAGCCCGGTGTCGTGCACGATCCGCGGCTCGGTCGGGATGTGCTTGCCGAGCACGGTCGAGACCAGCAGATGCGCCCGGCGCGGATTGCGCCGCAGCGCGACCTCGACCAGCCCCTCGGCCCCGTCGACCCGCACCCCGAACTCCCGCTCGACAAATCCGCTCACGTCCGAGCCTCGCTGCGCTCGTTCGGCCGGCAGAGCCCCGATGCTCATGGTTCGCTCGCAGGCTTCGCTCACTGATGTAGGGACGCGCCGAGCAGGTCGACGAACGACACATCGTCGTTGGCCACGCCGAACACCCGAGAGCGCACCTCGAGCCGCCGAGCCCACGCCGTGTGTGGTTTGCTCTCGTTCATCTTGTTGCGGTAGGCCGACGACGCGACACCGCCGCCCGCGGAAGTATTCAGGATGTCGCACGCGTCGAAGTACTCCTCGCGCGAGACGACCGACAGCGCGTGCACGGCGGCGACATGGCTCGGATGGATGACGCTCTTGCCGGTCAGCCCATTGGCCCGATCGAGGGTGACTTCGCGGATCAGCCCGTCCATGTCGGCCGCGATCAGCTCGGCGCGCAGCTTGCGCTCGTCGTGGCGGATGAACGGCGACTCGCGCAGCTGGGTCTTGAACAGCCTTTCGCTGCCGGAGAAGTACTCCCACACCGGACCGGTCAGCACGTACCCGCCGTCCTCGCGTCCGAACACGTTGACCACGTCCCCGATGACCTGCGCGATCAGCCCGATGTCGTACACGGTGTGGTCGCGCCAGCGGCGCAACCCGTACGCCGAAGACATGTCGGTAGCGCCGATGCGGACGGCCAGGACGTGGTGCCGATACTTGTCGAGCATCTCGCGCACGCCGAGCAGGGTCGCGATGCGGCTCTCGGCATAGATGATGTCCCTGGACTCGAGCACCGGCATCACGAGCAGTAGGCGTCCGATCCGGTCACTGGCCGTGGCGACCGCATCGAGGTAGCTCAGCCCGTTGGAGTCGGAGAACTTGGGGACGACGAAGCCAGTGAGCACGCCTTCGGCCGAGCCGAGGCCCTCGACGATGAGCGGAATCTGGCACGGAGTGCGCACCCGGACGAACACCAGCGGCCGATCGGGTCCGGTCTCGGCGAGTTCGCGGAGCTGGGTTACGACATTGACCTGTGCGTCGCCCACCTCGGCGTCGGCGATCGAGTCTTCCAGGCACAGTACGAAGCTGGCGACACCCTCCGCGGAACGGCGCAGCACGTCGGCCCCGAGCCGAGGCCGGGTGGCCGGGCTGTACAGCGTGGCGCCCAGCCCGACGGCCAGCAGCTCGGTACCGGACTCCACACCGAACGGCTCGGGCGCACGGAAGAACAGCCGCTCGCGTTCGGCGGCGTCCAGGAAGGCGAAATGGCGCATCCCGACCATGCTTGCATGCCCGCGCCCCCGCGTCGCTGACCGCCGGGTGAACGGGTCTGCAAGAGTTGGCGCATGGATACCCTCGACACCTACGTCCCTGCCCATGATCGCTACGAGCGGATGGCGTACCGGCGGGTGGGCCGCAGCGGGCTGCAGCTGCCGCCGGTGTCGCTTGGCCTGTGGCACAACTTCGGCGACGACAGGGCGCTTCAGAGCCAGCGCGCCGTGCTGCGCCGTGCCTTCGATCTCGGTGTCACGCACTTCGACCTGGCGAATAACTACGGGCCGCCGTATGGCAGCGCCGAGATCAATTTCGGACGGCTGTTCAGGGAGGACTTCGCACGCCACCGCGACGAGCTGGTGATCTCGACCAAGGCGGGCTGGGACATGTGGCCGGGCCCCTACGGCGACCTCGGCTCGCGCAAGTACCTGCTCGCCTCGCTGGAGCAGTCGCTGACCCGGATGGGTCTGGACTACGTCGACATCTTCTACCACCACCGCTTCGATCCGGACACCCCGCTCGAGGAGTCGATGGGCGCGCTGGACACCGCGGTGCGGCAAGGCAAGGCATGCTACGTCGGCATCTCGTCGTACTCCGCGCAGCGCACCGAGCAGGCCGTCCGGATCCTGCGCGATCTCGGGACGCCGCTACTGATTCACCAGCCCTCCTACTCGATGCTCAACCGCTGGGTCGAGGAGGGCCTGCTCGACGTGCTCGGCGACCAGGGAATCGGCTGCATCGCGTTCTCCCCGCTCGCGCAGGGCATGCTCACCGACCGCTATCTTGACGGGGTACCCGCGGACTCGCGGGCCGCGCAGGACAAGACGCTGGACCGAGCGCTGTTGTCGAAGGAGAATCTCGCGCACGTCCGGGCGCTCAACAAGATCGCGAACGGACGCGGGCAGACGCTGGCCCAACTTGCGATCGCGTGGGTGTTGCGCGACGAGCGGGTGAGCTCGGCATTGATCGGGGCGTCCAGCGTCCGGCAGCTCGAGGACAGCCTGGGCGCGGCGGGCAACACCGGCTTCGACGCGGACGAGTTGGCGGCCATCGACAAGCACGCGGTCGAGGGCGGCATCAACCTGTGGGCCGGCCCGAGCCACGCCTGAGGCGTCCGCGCATGCCCGCCCGATTCCGTGACCGCCGCTCCGCCGGCCGCGAGTTGGGCAACCTGATGCGCGAGCGCGGCGTGCAGACCGATGTCGTCCTCGGGCTGCCCCGTGGCGGCGTCCCCGTCGCCGCCGAAGTCGCCGATGCCCTCGGCGTCGGCCTGGACGTCCTGGTGGTGCGCAAGTTGCGCGTCCCGGGCCGATCCGAGCTTGCCTTCGGCGCAGTCGCCGGTGCCGGCGTGCGGTGGCTGAACGAGGACGTGGTGCGGCATGCCCGGCTGCGCGCCCAGGACATCGAGGCACGCACGACGAGCGAGCGGGCCGAGGTGGACGCGCGCGAGCGGCGATACGGGCGCGGCCCGCTGTCCCTGGACGGACGCTCGGTCATCCTGGTCGACGACGGCATCGCCACCGGCGCGACAGTCCGCGCTGCCGTGGAATGCGCCCGGCTGCTGCGCGCGACACAGGTCGGCGTCGCCGCGCCGATCGCCGCGACTTCGGCCGTCAGGGACCTGGAGGCGGTCGCCGACCGGGTCGATGTGCTCGAGATCCGGACGGCGTTCGGGGCAGTCAGCGTGCTCTACGACGACTTCCGGGAGGTCTCGGACGAGGACGTCGAGGCCATCCTGCGCTAACGGCCCGGCGAGCGCCGGGTGTCGAGATGGGCCGATTCCCCGTGCAGGGCGTCGAACGCGAACAGCGAGTGCGTCGCCGCGTCGATGGCCAGAACCGACGGGGAATCACCGGTGTCGAGTTCGGCGTCGCGGCAGCCGCGCACCCGGGTCGCGTTGCAGGCCCGCGCGTCGATCTCGGTCAGTGCCGCGTGTTCGAAGTCGCCGACGAAGAGGTGCTGGGTGACCGGATCGAGCGCAGCACGGAACGGCGCCCGTCCGACCATGAACCTCGCGGCCGGGTGAGCGCACCCGGCGGTGACCCGCGCGTTACAGGTGCGCGAGTCGAACACGCTCACGTCGCCGGACACGTCGCCTCCGCCGTTGTCCAGGACGTAGAGCGAGTGCACCGCGTCGTCGACCACAACGCCGAGCGGCGCCAGACCGGGCATGAACTGCCGAGGAGTTCGCGAGCACCCCGATACGTCGGTGGCGCGGCAGTGCCGGCCGTCGACGATGAACACGGTGGACTTGTCGAAGTTCTGTCCGAACTCGGTCACGTACACGCTGTTCGTCACCGGGTCGGTCGAGACGCCGAAGCTGATGTCAGGCAGTTTCACCTCGGCCACCGGTACGGAACACGCGGTCTGGACCATCGCATTGCAGTGCACGGCGTCGATCACGGCGAGCACGTTGTGCACCTGGAGCGAGGCGTACAGGGTGTGGGTCCGTTTGTTGATCGCGAGCACCGCCAAGTAGTTCGGCAGCCACATCGGCGCGGTGACCGGCGCGCAGGTGGTGTGGATGGTCGCGTTGCAGGTGCGGGTGTCGATGACGGCGAGCGAGTTGGTGTTGGTGGCGAAGTCGATCCGCGGCAGGAACAGGCTGTGCGTGCTCTCGTCCACGACAGGAAGGAAGAAGCCGACGGCGGGTTGCGAGGTGTGCACCGTCGCAGCGAGGCAGCTTCGCGCCTGCCGCGCGGTGCAGACCCGGGTGTCGGTTAGCGTCAGGTTGCCGTTGCCGTCGGCGCCGTACCAGGTGTGCACGGCCTGGTCTGCGATCTGTAGCGCGTTGCCACCCGAGATTGCGGGCAGCAGGTGCCGGCAGCCGCGACGATGCTCGGCGCCGCACCGTTCCGGGTCCATCACGCCGAGCGTGCCGTCCACGTGGTTGGTGACGAAGATTGTTTCGCTGACCGGGTCGTACTCCGCCCAGAACGGCTGCTGGCCGGTGCGCAGCGTTCGCGGCGGCGACGTCGGGCATCCGGCGGTGTGGCCGGCCCGGCACGATCGAGTGTTGAAGGTGGACAGGGTGTCGGAGTCGGAGTTGCCGACGTACAGATCGCCGTCCTCGGAGCGGACCAGACCGCCGGAGGGGTTCGCGCCGACCGGGACGTTGGTCGGCTGCTGGCGGCACCCGCTGTGATCGGCTCCGGTGCAGTGCGCGACATCGAGGACGGACACGGTGCTGTCGCCCTGGTTGGCCACAAAGAGGGTGTGGCCGGCCAGGAGGGCGAGGGTCGGGCCGGGTCCGGTTGGCAGGCGCGCGGGCGCTGCGCCGCATCTTGAGGCGTCGGACGCCCGGCAGTGCCGCGTGTCGATGACGAGCACGTCGGTGCCGTCCTGGTTCTGGCCGTTCTCGGTCGCGTACAGGGTGCGATGCGCAGCATCGAGGACGACGAGCCCGGTGTTGTTGCCGTGCACCGAACCGACCCGTGCATGCGCGCAACCCCACACCAGACCCCGGCGGCAGGACCGGATGTCGAGCACGTCGACGCGGTTGCTCACGTTGCCGACGTAGAGCGTGCCGGTTCCTGCGCTGAGGGCGAGGCCGATGGGTATGCCGCCCACATGCACCGTCGCGATCGCGGGGCCACAGCCGGATGCGTCCTTGGCGGTGCAGTGCGCCACGTCGTAGACCGAGACGATCGCATCCGCATCGTTGACGCCACTCGTGAGATAGAGCGTCTTGGTCCCGTCGTTCACGGCAATGTCGAGTGCGTCGCCGGGGCCTGGCAAGGCGGCGACCGGTCGGGCGCACCGAGAATGCCGCTCGACGTTGCACCGCGCGATGTCGACCAGCGAGATCGTGCCCTGGTCGCTGGTGACGTAGGCGGTGCGCGTCGCCCGATCGATCCGGACGATCTGCGGCGACGATCGCAGCGGGACGGTCGGGCCGGGCCCGGGGTGCCGCGCGCCTTCCGGATGCACTTCGGGGGTGCTGGCATGGCGCGCGACCGCCGCGCCATGTGCGCCGATGACCGGCTGGGGGCGCGCGCTCGCTACTGGAGCCAGGGCGATGGCCGCGATCGTGCCCGCCACAGCTGCGATGACCGGTCGGATTCTGCGCACGGGACGCCCCTCTCCTCGAGCCGGGCGAATGCTGACACGGCTCCGACGTCGGCGGCATCAGGGGCGACCCCGCACCCGACCCTGAGAAAATGCTTTACGCCGCGCGCCTTCCGGTAGTACAACCGAGCGCGGGGGCAGCCATGGCCACTCCGGCTCTGCTGGAGCGACGCGTCGAGCTCAACGAGCTCGGCCGTGCGATGCGCAGCGCGCGGGCCGGCGCCGGCCGCGTCGTCGTCGTGACCGGCACGGCGGGCACGGGCAAGACCGCTCTGCTCGAGGAGGCGCGGCGGCGATGGTCCGCGCATCGACTGCGAGCGTCCTGTTCCGAGCTCGAACGCGGCCTGGGTTTCGGCGCGGCTCGCCAGCTGCTGGAGCCGGCGCTGCGCGCGCTGTCCGTCCCGCGGCAGCGCGAGCTGTTCGCCGAGATCCCGGATCGCGCCCGCCAGGTGCTCACCGGCTCGGGCGTCGCAAGCTTGGATGGCGCCGAGGCTACGGTCGCGCTGTTCCAACTGTTGGTGAGGCTGAGCTCCGACGGCCCGGTGCTGCTCACCGTCGACGACGCCCAATGGGCCGATGCGCCCTCACTGCGCTGGTTGCACTACGTACACGCCCGGGCATCCGAGCTGCCGATCCTGATCTTGGTGGCCGTCCGCTCGACCGTGCACCCCGAGCTGCCCGACGACATGTGCTTCCCCGGTGCCCGGCGAGTCGGGCTCCGGCCGTTGAGCGTGGACGCGATCGCCCGGCTTGCGCGAGTCCGGCTCGATGTGACGGTCGACCGGGTGTTCGTACGCAGGTGCGCCCGCCTGACCGGCGGGATCCCGCTCTATCTCAGTGCGCTGCTCGACGAAGTGGCCGCAGGCGCGGCTCCACCGGACACGGTGGACCTCGACGCGATCAGCTCGGCGACGATCACGAGCGGCGTGCGCCGGCGCCTCGCCGCCCTGCCACCCGCCGCGACCCGGTACGCCGAAGCCCTGTCCGTGCTCGAGACCCGCCATTGGCTCGACGTGGCCCGCGAGATGGCCGCGCTGGACACGGACGAAGCCGTGCAGAGCTGGTCGGTTCTCGTCGACCAAGGGCTGCTCACGAACCGGACGGACTCCGGCTTCGTCCACCCGATCGTGCTCTCCTCCATCCGTGACTCCCTCGTACCGTCGCGGCGGATGCAGCTGCAC
>JALZAI010000228.1 GCA_030948475.1 Actinomycetota bacterium | reverse complement strand
GCGCCGCACTGGCCTGTTCCCCGGTTTTACCGCGACGCGCGAACTGCGCCGGCCCAAGGGCGTCATCACGATCATCTCGCCGTGGAACTATCCGCTCGCGCTCGCGGCAGGCGACGCGATCCCGGCGTTGCTCGCAGGAAACGCGCTCGTGCACAAGCCCGACAACCAGACCGCGCTCACCGCGTTGTGGACGCTGGCGCTGGCCCGCGAGGCCGGGCTGCCCGAAAGCGTGTGGCAGTTGGTGCTCGGGCGGGCGGGAACCATCGGTGACGCGCTGCTCAACGGCGCCGACTACCTGATGTTTACCGGCTCGACGGCGAGCGGGAAGCACATCGCCGAGCAGGCCGGCGCGCGGCTGATCGGATGCTCGCTTGAGCTCGGCGGCAAGAACGCGATGCTGGTGCTCGACGACGCTGACCTCGACCGCGCCGTCGAGGGCGCGGTGCGTGCTTGTTTCTCCGGCAGCGGTCAGCTGTGCATCTCGATCGAGCGCATGTACGTGCCGGACGCGATCTTCGACCACTTCGTGGCACGCTTCGTCCGGGCCGTGCAGGACATGCGGCTTGGGGGGTGCTACGACTTCAGCTGCGACATGGGCTCGCTGACGACGCGCGAGCAGGTGCGGATGGTGACCACACACGTCGAGGACGCCGTGTCGCACGGAGCGACGATCCTCACGGGCGGCCGGGCGCGTCCGGATCTCGGGCCGCTGTTCTTCGAGCCGACCGTCCTCACCGGCGTCCCGCCTGATGCGCTCTGCTACGGGCAGGAGACCTTCGGCCCGCTCGTCTCGATCTATCGCTTCGGCTCGCTGGCCGAGGCGTTGGCTCGCGCGAACGACACGGCCTATGGGCTCAACGCCTCGGTGTGGACCAGCAGCGTGCGACGCGGACGCGAGGTGGGCGCCGCGCTGCGTGCCGGCACGGTCAACATCAACGAGGGGTACGCGCCGGCGTGGGGTTCGGTGGATGCCCCGATGGGCGGCATGGGCGAGTCCGGGCTGGGCCGGCGGCACGGCTCGGAGGGGCTGCTGAAGTACACCGAGGCCAAGACCCTGAGCCGGCAACGACTGCTGAACATCGCGCCGCCCGCGCGGGTGAGCCACGAGCGCTTCGCCCAGATCATCACGAGGTTGTTGTCGATCATGCGACGGATCGGCTGGCGTTGATCGCGACGGTTCGGCGCCCCCTCCCCGAAAAGTGATATTGCTCGCTACGCTCGCCGTAGCCGCCCAGTCGTCTCAGGAGTTGCCGTGGCCAGCGTGGTCGTCGATGTTGTACTCAAGCCCGAGATCCTCGATCCCCAGGGAAAGGCGATCGTTGGCGCGCTCGCCCGACTCGCGGTCGCCGGGGTGAGCGACGTGCGGCAGGGCAAGCACTTCGAACTCGAGGTCGACGACAGCGTTGACGATGAGGCGATCACCAAGCTTGCCGACACGCTGCTCGCCAACCCGGTCATCGAGAACTTCAGCATCAGGCGATGAGTCCGCGTTCGGTCTCGACGCTGCGGAGCTCATCGCGACCGAGACGGCTCAAGGCGTCGTTCCGCGCCGCCGGCCAGCTGGCCTGACGCACGTACCGCGCGGACGCGCCAAACTGGCAGTGCCAGCAGAAGACGGTGGTGTCGCCTCGCCGGTAGCCTTGATCTGTGCCGGTACGGGTGGGTGTGGTGAGCTTCCCGGGCAGCCTGGACGATCGGGATGCCGCCCGCGCGATCCGGTTAGCCGGTGGCGAGGCGGTGCCGCTGTGGCACGCCGATGCCCGCCTGCACGACGTGAGCGCGGTCATCCTGCCCGGCGGCTTCTCCTACGGCGATTACCTTCGCTGCGGCGCGATCGCGCGCTTCTCGCCGGTCATGGAAGCGGTGATCGGTGCGGCACGCGAGGGGATGCCGGTGCTCGGCATCTGCAACGGCTTCCAGGTGCTTTGCGAGTCACACCTGCTTCCCGGTGCGCTGATCCGCAACGACCACCGCAAGTTCGTGTGCAAAGAGCAGCGGCTGCGCATCGAGAGCACGGCGTCGCTATGGACGTCCGGTTACCACGAGGGGCAGGAGATCGTCGCCCCGCTCAAGAACGGCGAAGGCGCCTACATCGCGGACGAGCACACGCTCGACGAGCTCGAGGCAGCGGGACGGGTGGTCGCCCGCTACCTGGACGACAATCCGAACGGCAGCTACCGCGACATCGCTGGGATCCGCAATGAGGCGGGCAACGTGCTCGGGTTGATGCCGCACCCGGAGCACGCCGTCGAGGCCCTGACCGGCTCGGGTACGGACGGCCTCGCCTTGTTCCGCGCCCTGGTCGGCGCGCCCGGATGACCCGGTGAAACTCGACACGGTCGCGGTGGCCGAGCGGACGCCGGACCAGCCGCAGCCGAGCCAGGAGCTCGGCCTGACCGACGACGAATACCGGCAGGTCCGCGAGATCCTCGGGCGGCGCCCGACCTCGTCCGAGCTCGCCATCTACAGCGTGATGTGGAGCGAGCACTGCTCCTACAAGTCGTCCAAGGTGCATCTCCGGCAGTTCGCCGAGAAGGCGCCCGAGACCGGCGCCCTGCTCGTCGGGATGGGCGAGAACGCGGGCGTCGTCGACGTGGGTGACGGCTGGGCGGTCACCTTCAAGATCGAGTCGCACAACCACCCGTCCTACGTCGAGCCGTACCAGGGCGCCGCGACCGGGGTCGGCGGCATCGTCCGCGACATCCTGACGATGGGCGCGCGTCCGATCGCGGTCATGGACTCGCTGCGGTTCGGCCGGCTGGACGCGCCGGATACCGCGCGCACGCTGCCCGGTGTGGTCGCGGGAATCGGCGGCTACGGCAACTGCCTGGGCCTGCCCAATATCGGTGGCGAGGTGTACTTCGACGAGTGTTACGCGGGCAATCCGCTGGTGAACGCGCTGGCTGTCGGCGCGATGCGAGTCGAAGGGATCAAGCTGGCCAGGGCCGACGGACCCGGCAATGCGCTCGTCCTCTTCGGCGCGCGCACCGGGGGCGACGGTATCGGTGGCGCGTCCGTGCTCGCGAGCGCGAGCTTCGACGATCGGGAAACCTCGAAACGGCCCTCGGTCCAAGTGGGCGACCCGTTCGCGGAGAAGGTGCTCATCGAGTGCTGCCTGGAGATCTTTGCTGCCGACCTGGTCGTGGGCATCCAAGATCTCGGCGCAGCCGGCCTGTCGTGCGCGACTACCGAGCTCGCCGCAGCCGGGACGGGCGGAATGGACGTCGATCTCGATCTCGTCCCGCTGCGCGACCCGACGCTCGCGCCCGAAGAGATCCTGATGAGCGAGTCGCAGGAACGCATGATGGCCGTCGTCGCCCCTGAGCGGCTGGACGCGTTCTTCGAGATCTGCGCGAAGTGGGAGGTCACCGCGACCGTCATCGGGACGGTTACCAACACCGAACGGCTCTGCATCCGGTGGCACGGCGAGGTGATCGTGGACATCGCGCCGCGGACGGCCGTGCACGAGGGTCCGGTGTACCACCGCCCGATCGAGCGACCGAGCGACCAGGACTTCCTCGACCGGGACGGGCGCAGTCTGCCGCGTCCGCGCACCGGGGCCGAGCTGAGGGCGACACTGCTGCGGATGGTGTCCTGTCCCAATCTGGCCGACAAGTCGTGGGTCACCGACCAGTACGACCGCTTCGTCCTCGGCAATACCGTCCTGGCGCAGCCCGAGGACGCCGGGATGATCCGGCTGGACGAGTCGACCAACCGCGGCGTCGCACTCTCGGTCGACGGCAACAGCCGGTATACCCGCCTCGACCCGTACACGGGCGCGCAGCTCGCACTCGCCGAGGCGTACCGCAACGTGGCGACGACCGGCGCTCGTCCACTGGCCGTATCGGACTGTCTGAACTTCGGCAGCCCGGAAAATCCGGGGGTCATGTGGCAGTTCGCCGAGGCGGTACGTGGCCTCGCCGACGGCTGCCAGGCGCTGCGGACCCCGGTCACCGGCGGCAACGTCAGCTTCTACAACGAAACCGAGGCGACCGCGATCCTGCCGACGCCGGTCATAGGCGTGCTGGGCGTGATCGACGACGTCACCCGGCGCACCCGCAGCGCATTCCGTACCGATGGCGCGCTCGTCTACCTGCTCGGGGACACGCGCGACGAGTTCGGCGGCTCGGAGTGGGCGCACGTGACATACGGCTTCCTCGGCGGCCGTCCGCCGATGGTGGACTTCGAGCGTGAACGGCTGCTCGCGGACGTGCTGATCGATGCCGCGCAGGAACGGATGGTCGACTCCGCGCACGATCTCGCCGAGGGTGGTCTGGCGCAAGCGCTGGCCGAGTCCTGTCTGCTCGGGTTCGCCGGAGTCCGGCTCGAGCTGCCCGAGGCCGCGGACCCGTTCGTCGCGCTCTTCAGCGAGTCGGCGGGACGCGCGATCGTGTCCGTGCCGTCCAGCGAGGAGATCCGCTTCATTGATCTGTGCACCGAGCGCGGCCTGCCACACCAGCGGATCGGCGTCGTCGATGTGCTGGAGATCAGCCTCGACGTGCGGGGACAGTTCACAGTCCCGTTGCGCGAGCTGCGCTCGGCCTGGCGCGCCACCGTGCGCGATCGCTTCGAATGAGCTCGCGGCTCGCGGTCGAGGTCGAGTCCTACACCGCCCAGGCGGATGCATTGGCGGACTGGCTCGAGGGGTTCTTCGACAAGGCGACGGCAGCCACCGCGACGGTGCTGCCGGGCTGGGACCTGCGTACCTTGGTCGGGCACGTCGTGGGCAGCAAGGACGGCCTCGGCAGGTACCTGGAGACGACGTCAGCCGAACCACCCATCCCTGCCGACCGCTACGTCCGGGCCTATGCACCGGTCGCCGCGGACATCACCGCGGCGAGCGCCGCCGTCGCGTCCGCCCTATCTCCGGCGCAGTTGCTGGCCCGATTGCACGAGCCCCTCGCGGTTGCCGAACTCGCTGATGCCACCGCTGTCGCCGGGCCGCGCGGATCGATCACCGCGCTCGACTTCGCCCGTACCCGGGTCGTCGATCTCGTCGTGCACTGCGACGACGCGTCGCGGTCCTTTCCCGACCGCGGGCCCGTCCGGCTGCTGCGCCCGGCGCTCGCGACGGCGGTGCGGGCACTGGCCGAGATTCTCGCGGCCCAGGCGCCGGGACGCTCCGTGGAGGTGCGGGTGCCGCCGTTCGTCGCGGTGCAGGCGATCGCCGGACCGCGTCACACCCGCGGCACGCCGGGAAACGTGGTCGAGACCGATCCGGCGACCTGGCTGCGGCTCGCGACCGGGCGCGTCCGGTTCGCCGATGTGGTTGCGGATGGGGCAGTGCAGGCGAGCGGCAATCGCGCCGACCTGACCCCGTACCTGCCCGTCCTCACCTGACGAAGGCGACCGAGACCGCCGTCACGGCTGTACCGGCCCGGTCACGGGAGGACGGCCGATGCGCGCCCGTAGAGTGCAACGCGTGGCTTCTCGCGGCGACGGCATGCTGACCCACGACCTCAACCCGCACGATAAGGGGCCGCAGGACGCCTGCGGAATCTTTGGCGTCTGGGCCGCCGACGAGCAGGTCGCCAAGCTCACCTACTTCGGCCTGTACGCGCTGCAGCACCGCGGTCAGGAGGCGGCTGGCATTGCCGTGAGTGACGGCTCGTCGCTGCTCGTCTACAAGGATCTCGGCCTGGTCTCGCAGGTGTTCGATGAGGCCACCCTGGCCACCCTGGAGGGCACCATCGCCGTCGGGCACACGCGCTACTCGACGACCGGCTCGACCACCTGGGAGAACGCCCAGCCGAGCTTTCGCACCACCCCCGCGGGCACCGGCCTGGCGCTCGGCCACAACGGCAACCTGGTCAACACCCTCGAGCTGTTTGCGCAGGCCCGAGCCGACGGCATTCTCGGCTCGCAGTTCGCGGGGACCACCGACTCCGACCTGCTCACCGCCATGCTCGCCGCGCGTCCGGACGTCAGCGTCGAGCAGGCCGCGATGGACGTCCTGCCGAAGCTCCGGGGCGCGTTCTCGCTGGTCTTCATGGACGAGCACGCCCTCTACGCCGCGCGTGACCCGCAGGGGGTGCGTCCGCTCGTCCTCGGCCGGCTGGAACGCGGCTGGGTCGTGACGTCGGAGACCGCGGCGCTGGACATTGTCGGGGCCAGCTTCGTCCGCGAGATCGAACCAGGTGAATTGCTCGCGATCGACGACGACGGACTGCGCTCGCAGCACTTCGCGCCCGCCGACCCCAAGGGCTGCCTGTTCGAGTACGTCTACCTTGCCCGGCCGGACACCACCATCGCTGGGCGCAGCGTGCACTCCGCGCGGGTGCAGCTCGGTCGCACGCTGGCCCGGGAGCACCCGGCCGAGGCCGACCTGGTCATCCCGGTGCCCGAGTCCGGGACGCCCGCGGCCATCGGCTACGCCGAGGCGTCCGGCATTCCGTACGGTGTCGGGCTGGTCAAGAACTCCTACGTCGGACGGACGTTCATCCAGCCATCGCAGACCATCCGCCAGCTGGGCATCCGGCTCAAGCTCAACCCGTTGCGCGATGTCATCCGCGGCAAGCGTCTCGTTGTCGTCGACGACACGATCGTGCGCGGCAACACCCAACGAGCGCTGGTGCGGATGCTGCGCGAGGCGGGCGCGGTCGAGGTGCACGTCCGGATCTCGGCGCCGCCCGTGAAGTGGCCGTGCTATTACGGCATCGACTTCGCGTCCAAGGCCGAACTTGTGGCCAACGGCCTCGACGACGAGGGAATCCGCCGCTCGATCGGAGCCGATTCGCTCGGGTACGTGTCGCTGGACGGCCTGGTCGCGGCGAGTGAGCAGCCCCGCACCCGGCTGTGCCTGGCCTGTTTCGATGGACAGTATCCGATCGCGCTGCCGGAGGTGGTGGGTAAGCACGTGCTGGAGGGCATCGAGCGGGCGGTGCAGGGCACCGGACGCGAGCCCGAGCACGCGCCCGGATACAGCGGCGAGGATGCGCTCAGCCGCCCATGAGTTCCTATGCAGGGGCCGGGGTCGACATCGCGGCGGGCGAGCGCGCGGTCGAGCTGATGAAGGCCTCGGTTGGGCGCACCACCCGCCCCGAGGTCCTCGGCGGGCTCGGCGGCTTCGCCGGCCTGTTCCGTCTCGATCTGACCACGTACCCGAAGCCCGTGTTGGCCAGCTCGACGGACGGGGTGGGCACCAAGCTCGCCATTGCCCAGGCCCTCGACCGGCACGACACGATCGGCATCGACCTGGTGGCCATGGTGGTCGACGACCTGGTGGTCGTCGGCGCGGAACCGCTGCTGCTTACCGACTACATCGCTACGGGCAGGCTCGTCCCGGAGAAGGTCGCGAACATTGTCGAAGGAATCGCCGCCGGCTGTGTGCTGGCCGGTTGCGCGCTGGTGGGCGGCGAGACGGCAGAGCACCCCGGCGTCATGCGCCCGGTCGAGTACGACCTGTGCGGCACCGGCGTCGGGATGGTCAACGCTGATGCGATCCTCGGCCCGGACCGGGTCCGGTCCGGCGACCTGCTGATCGCCCTCGGCTCGTCCGGACTGCATTCCAATGGCTTCTCGTTGGTTCGTCAGGTGCTGCTCGAACAGGGCGGTCTCGCCCTCGACGCCACGCCAGAAGGGTTGGACGGCCGAACTCTGGCCGATGAGCTGCTCACGCCCACGCGGATATACGCGCTGGACTGTCTGGCCCTGGTCGCGGGGGCAGGCGCGCACGCGTTCGCGCACATCACCGGCGGCGGCCTGGCCGCAAACCTGGCCCGGGTGCTGCCGCCCGGGGTCGAGGCCGTCGTCGACCGCTCGACCTGGGCGCCGCAGCCGGTCTTCGACCTGGTCGCGCGTACCGGAACGGTCCGCCGTGCCGAACTGGAATGCAGCTTCAATCTCGGGGTCGGGATGATCGCCGTGGTACCCACCGAGCGCGCCGACCAGGCACTGGCGATCTCCGTGGCGCGCGGCGTGCCGGCCTGGGTGTGCGGACAGGTACTCGCCGCCGACACCGCTGCAACCGGCGCGGTCCGGCTTGCCGGAACCTATCAGGGCAGTGCAGCCAGCTGGTCTTAGACTGGACTCCGCCCGCCGAGCCGTCCATTCCGCGCACGAGCTTATGCAAGATTATTGGCAGTGATTGGCAAACCCACGATTCCGGCGGGCGCCAGGCGAGGCCGCGATGCTGGCCCGGCTCATTTGAGACGGATCAGCGGCCGGTGTGGGCCCAGTTGCCGCCGTCATCCTCCAGGTCATCGGCGTCGTCCTCGGCGGCATCGGCAGCCGGCGAGGAGCCGCGCAGTTCGCGCTGGAGCGCGTCAAGGTCTGTGAACTGGGAGTTATATTTCAGCTCCCGGGCCACTTTCTGCTGCTTTGCCTTGGCACGGCCGCGCCCCATGGCTCGACCCCCTCGCTTACCAGGTAAGCCGGCTCGGACGGCGCTGGGCGGCCCTGCCGGGGAACTGTCATCGTCGTGCTTTCCAGCCTACCGCGCCGAAGTTGCGTGCCGCACGGCGATTCGCAGCACAGATCTCGTTGTCGTGATATTACTACTTTGTCCGTTACGATGTCACGGGCGAATCGGACACCAACCGTGCCCGTGGCACAGAGTGGACACTTCGGCTGTTCTGAGTGGGAATGTTGGCGCAGTCGATGAATACTCACCTCAGAGGCGTGGACAGAACCCGCGTTTCGCTCGAGGGGAACAGGAGCCTCGAGGGACCTAACCGCCCCAGAAAGGGGATCCAATGACGACTCCTCGTCAACGTCCAGAATCCGAGCCACTGCTCACGCCGTCGGAGGTCGCGACGCTTTTCCGCGTCGACCCGAAGACCGTGACGCGGTGGGCGAAGGCCGGCAAGCTCACCTCGATCCGCACCCTCGGTGGCCACCGCCGCTACCGGGAGACCGAGGTCCGTTCGCTGCTCGAAGGCAACACCCTCTCGACGGTCGAGGTCTGATCCGACCGCACGAGAACTGGTCTAGGTCGCCGGTGACCATCAGCCCGGCACCACGTAGGACCGCCGAAACTTTCGTACAAAGAGGCGTACCGCCCGAAGCGCCGCACCGACACCGGTGCGGCGTTTCGGCGTTGCGGCGGGCATGTTCCCGGTGCGCCGGCTCCCACCTAGAGTGACCGCCATGAGTGCCACCCACGCGATGTCGACGTCCTATGCATCGGGCGTCTCGGACGCTCCCCTGCTGGGCGAGACGATCGATGCCAACCTGCGGCGGGCCATCGCTGCCTTTCCCGAGCGGGAGGCGCTGGTCGATGCAAGCACAGGTGCGCGACTGAGCTATGCCGAGTTGGATCGGTCCGTTGACGCCGTGGCGCGCGGTCTGCTGGGCCGCGGCATCGCGCGCGGCGACCGGGTCGGGATCTGGGCGCCCAACTGCGTCGGGTGGTTCCTCGTGCAATACGCGACCGCGCGCATAGGCGCGATCCTGGTCAACATCAACCCGTCCTACCGCACTCACGAGCTGGAGTACGTGCTGCGCCAGGCCGGGGTCGGCACGCTCGTCTCGGCCATCTCGTTCAGGTCCAGCGAGTACCGGCGGATGATCGACGAGGTGCGTGGCGGGCTGACCGAACTGCGCGACGTGGTGCATCTGGACGACCCGACGTGGGACGCATTGCTGACCGACGGGGCGTCAGTGAGCGCCGACCAGGTGAGCGGGCGCGCAGCGACGCTGTCCTTCGACGACCCGATCAACATCCAGTACACGTCCGGGACGACCGGCTTTCCCAAGGGCGCCACGCTCAGCCACCACAACATCCTCAACAACGGATACTTCGTCGGGCGGCTCTGCGGTTATACCGAGCAGGACCGGATCTGCGTGCCGGTGCCGTTCTACCACTGCTTCGGAATGGTCATGGGTAATCTGGCCTCGACCAGCCATGCCGCCTGTGTGGTCATCCCGGCGCCCGGATTCGACCCGGTCGCGACGTTGCGGGCCGTCCAGGACGAGAACTGCACGTCGCTCTACGGCGTCCCGACGATGTTCATCGCGGAGCTGGGGACGCCGGACTTCGCCGACTTCGATCTCGGCTCGCTGCGGACCGGGATCATGGCCGGCTCGCCGTGCCCGGTGGAGGTGATGAAGCGGGTCGTCTCCGAGATGCACATGCCCGAGGTGACGATCTGCTACGGCATGACCGAGACCTCGCCGGTGTCCACCCAGACCCGCGCGGACGACTCGCTGGACCGGCGGGTGTCCACTGTGGGCCGCATCCATCCGCACCTGGAGATCAAGGTCGTCGACCCGGCGAGCGACCTGGTCGTGCCGCTGGGCGAACCCGGAGAGCTGTGCACGCGCGGGTACTCGGTGATGTCGGGCTATTGGAACGAACCCGACAAGAGCGCGGAGGTACTCGTCGACGGCTGGATGCACACCGGTGACATGGCGGTGCTGGACGAAGCGGGCTACCTCAACATCGTCGGCCGGATCAAGGACATGGTCATCCGCGGCGGCGAGAACGTGTACCCGCGTGAGATCGAGGAATTCCTCTACACCCACCCCGACATCGTCGATGCACAGGTGATCGGAGTACCCGACGAGAGGTACGGCGAGGAGTTGATGGCGTGGGTGCACCTGCGTAAGGGCGCCTCGCTGGACGCCGACGCGCTGCACGAGTTCTGCTCGGGCAAGCTCGCGCACTACAAGATTCCGCGCTACGTCCACGTCGTCGCGGAGTTTCCGATGACCGTCACGGGCAAGATCCGCAAGGTGCAGATGCGCGAGGAAGCGATCGAGCTCCTTGGCCTGCAGCACGCGGCGTCCGTCCGGAACGCCTGAGCCGGTGGATCGGGCGGATTAGGACAGGTGGTGCACCTCTTGTAAGCCGTAGACGGGGGTGTCGATGCCGACTTGGCGGGCCTTGAGCTGCAGGGCCAGATAGAGCGAGTAGTGCCGGGACTGGTGCAGGTTGCCCCCGTGCATCCACAACGCCGGGATCTGGGTCGGCTTCCACATGTTGCGCTGCTCGCCCTCCCACGGACCGGGGTCCTTGCTGGTGTCCGAGCCGAGCCCCCACACCTTGCCCAGCTTGTCGGCGGCCTCGGGCGAGATCAGGTCTGCGGCCCAGCCGTTCATCGAGCCGTAGCCGGTGGCGTACACGACGAGATCGGCCTCCAGCTCGGTACCGTCAGTGAGGACGACCGAACTGTCGGTCAGGTGATCGACCTGCCCCTTGGCCAGCTTCACGTCCCCGTTCGCTACCAGGTCGGCCGCACCGACGTCGATGTAGTAGCCCGACCCGCGCCGCAAGTACTTCATGAACAGCCCAGACCCGTCATCGCCCCAGTCGTGGTCGAAGCCGGACTTCTCCAGTCGGTCGTAAAAGTCCTTGTCCCGCTCGGCCATCGCCTGGTACGCCGGAATCTGGAACACGTGCAGGATTCGGTAGGGCAGCGACGCGAAAATCAGGTCGGCTTTCTCGGTCGTCATCCCGCCGGCGACCGCCTGCTCGGAGTAGAGCGCGCCGAGCCCGAGGTCCATCAACGAGTCGGATCGGACGATGTGGGTGGACGAGCGCTGCACCATCGTCACGTCCGCGCCGTTCTCCCACAGTGCGCCGCAGATGTCGAAGGCGGAATTGTTCGAGCCGACCACGACGCACTTCTTGCCCCGGTAGGCCTCCGGTCCCGGATGTTCGGACGAGTGGTGCTGGTCGCCGCGGAAGATGTCCATGCCGGGGAACTCGGGGACGTTCGGCTTGCCGGCCATGCCAGTGGCGAGAACGAGCTGGCTGGGCCGCAGCACCACCGCCTTGCCCTCCCGCTCGACCGTTACCCGCCACTCGCCGGCGGCCTCGTCGTACGCGGCGGACTTCGCCACAGTGTTGGCCCAGTAGTTCAGCTCCATCACCCGGGCGTAGGACTCGAGCCAATCGGCGATCTTGTCCTTCGGCGAGAACACCGGCCAGTTGTCGGGAAACTTGATGTAGGGCAGATGGTCGTACCAGACCGGGTCGTGCAGGCAAAGGGACTTGTACCGGTTGCGCCACTGGTCGCCGGGACGCGAGTGCTTATCGACGATGATCGTCGGCACACCTAGCTGCCGCAGCCGCGCGCCGAGCGCGACCCCGCCCTGTCCCCCGCCGACGATCACGACGTAGGGCTGCGTCTCGTACCCCAGCTCGCGGGCCTCGCGCTCCCGGCGGTCCTGCCAGGTCTCGCGGTCGCGGTTCACCCCGTGCTCGGCTCCCATCGGCCGCTTGTCGTGGGCCGGCTCCTCGTGCCCGCTCAGCTCGTATAGCGTGGTCAGCAGCGTCCACGCCTTGCCAGCACGCAGCCGGACCAGCCCCTTGCCGCGTCCGACCGAGGTCTCGAACTCGATCCAGGCGTCGAGCACGCCGTCGCTGTCATTCGGTTCCTCGCCCTCGGTGATCCGCCAGCCCGTCGGCCGGACGCGCGCGAGCGTCGCCTTCAGCAGGTCCGCGACACCCGCCGGTCCCTCGACGGTCTTGATGTTCCAGGTGAAGGCGATCAGGTCGCGCCAGTAGCTATCGGCGTCGAACAGGGCAGCGGCGGCGTCCGCATCGCCGGCGGTCAGCGCGCGGTCGAACTCGTCCAGCCAGCGCTGCACGGCGCCGCGGGGCCCGCTGATGGTGTCGGTTGTCATGTCAGCGGGCGCGAGCACATCGGTCATCGGTTGAGGTCTCCTCGGTCGGGGTGACGAACCGGTTTCAGCCTGCACCCGTCGGACCGTACGGCGAAACCCTGCGAACCGCCGGTCTGCTCGTCATCGCGATCCGCGGCGGGCAGGCCCTACGCTGCACTCGGAGGTCGATGTGCGCTGCGCGGTCTGCGAGTCCGATAATCCCGCGGGTCAGCGGTTCTGCGGTGAGTGCGGCTCGCCGTTGGCGGCGTCCTGCTCCGTGTGCGGCGCGGCAAACCCGGGTGGCCAGCGCTTCTGTGGGGATTGCGGGTCGCCACTGAGTGGTACTGACCCACCGCGTCCCGTCCCCGGCGTGCCGGCGGCGCAGACCGAGCGCCGGGTCTGTTCGGTGCTGTTCTGCGACCTGGTGGGCTTCACCCCGTTGTCCGAGGCGCGCGATCCGGAGGACGTCCGCGAGCTGCTTTCGCGCTACTTCGACGCGACCCGCACCGTTATCGAGCGCTACGGCGGCGTGGTCGAGAAGTTCATCGGGGACGCGGTCATGGCCGTTTGGGGGACGCCGGTCGCGGCCGAGGGCGACGCCGAGCGGGCCGTGCGGGCCGCGCTGGAGGTCGTCGCCACCGTCGCGCAGCAGGGCGCCGAGGTCGGTGCGCCCGGTCTGGCGGCCCGCGCCGGCGTCGTGACCGATGAGGTCGCGGTCAACCTCGCGGCGCACGGCGAGGGGATGGTCGCCGGCGACGCGGTAAACACGGCAGCCCGAGTGCAAGCCACGGCCGAGCCCGGGCAGGTACTCGTGGACGAGGCGACATTCCGGCTGTCGCGAAGCGCCGTCACGTTCGCCTCGGCGGGCGAGCACACCCTCAAGGGCAAGACGGAGGGCGTGCAGCTGTGGCGCGCCGAGCGGGTGGTATCCAACGTGGGCGGCGGGCAGCGGGTCGACGGGTTGGAGTCGCCGCTGGTCGGGCGCGACGCAGAGCTGCGCCTGATCAAGGAGCTGTTCCACGCCGCGGTCGATCGCCGCGCGCCGCGGCTGGTGAGTGTTACCGGCATCGCCGGCGTCGGTAAATCCCGGCTCGGTTGGGAGTTCGAGAAATACATCGACGGGCTGGCGATCGTCGTGAACTGGCATCGGGGACGGTGCCTTGCCTATGGAAGCGGCGTCGCGTTCTGGGCGCTTGCCGAGATGGTGCGCCAGCGCCTGGGCATTGCCGAGGAGGACCCGGTCGACGTGGCGACCGCTCGGCTGACCGCCCGGCTGGGCGAGCTGGTACCCGATGCGGCGAGCCGTGAGTTCATCGCTCCCCGGCTCGCGCGGCTGCTCGGCGTAGAGCGCAGCGACGCGGCTCCGATGGAACAGGCGGACCTGTTCGCCGGCTGGCGGCTGTTCTTCGAACAGCTTGCCGCCGACGGGCCGGTGGTGATGGTGGTCGAGGACCTGCACCGTGCCGACGACGGGCTGCTGGACTTCCTCGGTCACCTGATCGACTGGGCGCGCAGCTCGCCGATCTTCGTGCTCAGCTTCGGTCGCAGCGAGTTGGTTGAGTCACGTCCGCACTGGGGGACCGGCCGCGGCGGGACGACACTCGCCCTGGAACCGCTCGACGACGCCGCCATGACCGCGATGCTCGACCGCCTGGTCGCCGATCTGCCCGAGTCAGCCGCGAAGGCGATCGCCGAGCAGGCCGAGGGCATTCCGCTCTACGCGATCGAGACCGTGCGCATGCTCGTCGACCGCGACGTGATCCGCCCGGTCGAGGGCGTGTACCGGCTGGTCGCCGATCTGGGCGAACTGCGAGTTCCGGACTCGCTGCAGTCTCTGCTCGCTGCGCGCCTGGACAGTCTGCCCACGGACGTGCGGGCCCTCGTGGCGGACGCGGCCGTGCTCGGCAGCACCTTCCCCGTCGAGGCGCTCGTCTCGCTGTCCGGGCGGCCGAGCGGGCAGGTCCGCGCGATCCTTACCGACCTGGTACGCCGCGAGGTCTTCTCGGTCCGCGCCGATCCGCTGTCTCCGGAACGTGGCCAGTTCGGCTTCGTGCAAACGATGCTGCGCCAGGTCGCGTACGACACGCTCTCGAGACGAGAGCGCAAAGCGCGGCATCTTGCGGTCGCTGAGCATCTCGCGAGCGCCTTCAGCGGTGGTGGCGAGGACATCACCGAGATCGTGGCCGGGCATCTGCTCGACGCGCTCGAGGCAGTTCCGGCCGATGTCGACGAGGCCCAGCTGCGCGATCGCGCCGCCGCGGCGTTGGAGTCGGCCGGAGAGCGGGCAGTGCGTACCGGAGCGCCCGCAGCCGCGGCGCGATCGTTCCTTCGGGCCGCGAATGTCCTGGAGGCCAGTGGCGACGACGACGGCCTTCTCGGGGCAGCCCGGTTGCGCGAGCGCACCGGGCACCAGCTGCAGATCAGCGGTGACGGGCGCGAAGCTGCGGCTCAACTGCGCGCCGCCGAGGCACTGTTTCGCCGCCTCGGCCACGAGCGGCGCGCAATCGTTGCCGGAGTAGCCGCAATCGAGGCCCTCGACACCAGGCGCGTCGCCCCGGAGGAGGTCCCGGTCATGCTGGCGGAGCTGCGCGCGGCCGTGGATGCTCTCGGCGAGGAACCGGACAGCGACTCGGTCGACGCGATCCGCGTCCTGGCTCGATCGGAGACGATGCTCGGCAATGCCGTGGAAGCCGAAGCCCTGTACCGCAAGGGTCTCGTGCTCGCGCAGGAGCTGGACCTCGGTGACCGGACGATGGCCGACCTGCTGCTTCCGTACGGCATCGGAATGATCTTCCTGGTCCGGCCGGTCGAGGGCGCGGCCTTGCTGCGGGAGGCGTTGCGCCGTGCGCAATCCACCTCGGACGCGCTGCTGTGCGCTCGGATCCAGGGCAACCTCAGCGAGCTGTTGATGCACAGCGACACGGAGGAGGCCGTTACCGCGGCTCGCGAGGCAGTGACCGTCTATCGACGCCTGGGCGGACGGGAAATGGTGGGGTTCAGTTACGCCAACCTGGTCAGCGCGCTGCATCTGATGGGGCGCTGGGACGAGGCCGACGCAGCATTGCGTGCGGCCGCCGACGCGGGTTGCGAGGAGCCGTACCTGTCCTTCCACGCCATGGTGCTGGCGACGGCACGAGGCGAGTTCGATCGCGTCGGCGAACTCTTCGACGCCGTCGAGCCAGCCGTTTCGGACAGCAGCGACGTCCAGGACATGGCGGCCATCGCCGCAGCACGTGCGATGAACGCGTTCTCCTCCGGAGAGCTTCGGCAGAGCCTGCAGCACAGCGTCAGTGCGCTGTCTCACGTGGAGCGGCTCGGCATGAGCACGGAGCCGGTGCGCTGGGCCTGGTCGACAGGGGTCGAGGCGGCCCTGCGGCTGGGCGACGTCGCTGAGGTCGATCGGTTGCTGGCGTGGCTCGCCGACAAGCCGAGGGGCCACATCCCGCCGGTGCTGCGCGCCGCGTGGGCGCGCGGGTTGGCCGAGCGGGCGGCGCTTGCGGCCGCTGCCGACGCCGATCTGGATGCGCGTGCGGTCGACGCCGCCCGCGGCTCGGGCCTGCCCTACCAACTTGCGCTCGCGCTGGTCAACCAGGCCGAGCACCTGACTGCGGCTAGTGATGCTGACGCGGCGGCCGTGGCGGCGAGCGAGGCGCGCGAGATCGCCGAACGGCTGCGCACCAAGCCGCTGCAGCGTCGCCTGGATGCACTCGACGCGCCGGCTCGCGCGCCCGCGTCGCGCTGACGGCTTGGCCGGCGATTTGCGTTTCGCACCGACCGGGTAGATGCTTGTACCCAGCAACTACTTGCTCGACGCACACATGGCTCGATGGACACATGGACGAGGACGCCGATGACCGAAACAGCGCTTCGCACGCCGCTCGACGCGGCGGTCGCACCCGAGGTCGTCGAGGTGGCGGACACCCTCGTCGGGTTGATGCGCAGCTTCAGTCGCGCCCGAGCCCACATGCTCGCGGCCGCGGCACACGATGTCGAGTGGTCGGCGCACGTCCTGCTCAGGTGCGTCGCCAACGACGGACCGATGCGCAGCAGCTCGGTCGCTGCCTGCCTGCAGTCCGACCCGTCCACCGTGAGCCGACAGGTGGCCGCGCTCGTCAAGGACGGCCTGCTCGAGCGGCGTGCCGACCCGATCGACGGACGGGCCAGCCTGCTCGTCACTACCGCCGAGGCTGCCGAAGTGCTCGCGGAGCACGACCATATCCGGCTGCAGCACTTTGCACGAATGCTTGACGGCTGGAGCGAGCGCGACCTGCGCCGCTTCGGCGCGCTGCTCGCGCAGTTCACTCGCGACTTCGAGCGTGCCAACATCGAGATGGGCCCACAGCGGTTCATTGCCCGCACCACGCAACACGGAAGGACCAATTGATGTCGGCCCGCACCAGCGCACCGGTAGCTGTGTCGTCCCCCTCGGACGGCGCGCTCTCCCACCGGGCGATCTTGAAGATCCTGTCCGGGCTCGTCCTCGGCATGTTTCTGGCCGCACTCGACCAGACCATCGTCGCCACCGCGATCCGCACCATCGGCGATGACCTGCACGGGTTGTCCATCCAGGCATGGGTGACGACGGCGTTCCTGGTCACGTCGACGATCACCACGCCGCTGTACGGCAAGCTGTCCGACATCTACGGTCGCAAGCCGCTGTTCATGTTCGCGATCAGCGTGTTCATCCTCGGCTCGGCGCTGTGCGGGCTGTCCCAGTCGATGTACATGCTCGCGGCGTTCCGCGCCTTCCAGGGCGTCGGCGCCGGCGGCCTGTTCTCACTGGCCCTGGCGATCATTGGCGACATCATTCCGCCGCGCGAGCGGGCCAAGTACCAGGGCTACTTCATGGCCGTGTTCGCGACCTCGAGTGTGCTCGGGCCGGTCGTCGGCGGGTTCTTCGCTGGCCAGTCCAGCATCTTCGGCATCACCGGCTGGCGCTGGATCTTCTACATCAACGTCCCGATCGGGTTCGCCGCCCTCGCCGTTGTGATGCGAAACCTGCACCTCGACCACGTCCGGCGCGAACACCGTATCGATTGGATGGGAGCGGTCGCGCTCGTCGTCGGTCTGGTCCCCCTGTTGGTCATCGCCGAGCAGGGCCGTACCTGGGGATGGGCTTCGGCCGGCGCTTTCGCCTGCTACCTGATCGGCGCGCTCGGCATTGCCGCGTTCATCAGGGTGGAGTCCCGGATGGGTGACGAGGCGCTGCTGCCTTTGCGACTGTTCCGTCGCGGGGTATTCGCCACCGGAGCGGCCCAGTCGCTGGTGATCGGCATCGGGATGTTCGGCGGCATCGCCTCAATCCCGCTCTACCTGCAGATCGTGAAGGGCGCATCGCCGACGAAGGCAGGCCTGTTGATCCTGCCGCTGGTCGCGGGCATCATGAGCGCGTCGCTGCTGGCAGGGCAGCTGACCTCGCGTACCGGCCGATACAAGATCTTCCCGGTCGTCGGGTCAGCGATGCTGATCATCGGTTTGGGCCTGATGACGCAGATCGGAGCCGATACGCCGCTCTGGCAGACCGACATCTACATGCTGATCTTCGGTGCCGGCCTCGGCCTGAACATGCAGACCATCGTGCTGGCGATGCAGAACGCCGTCGAGCCGAAGGATCTGGGGGTGGCGACAGCCGCCGTCACGTTCTTCCGACAGATGGGTGGCACGCTCGGTACGGCCGTCCTGCTGTCGGTGCTGTTCACCAGCGCGGGCTCGCATATCCAGGACGAGCTGGCCAAGTCCGGCGCGCACCTGCCGCCCGGCAAGCCGTTCGATCTCAACGACACGCAGAATGTCGCCTCGCTGCCCGCTGCGGTGAAGCACCCGATCCTGGTGGGCTTCTCCGATGCGATGAACCTCGTCTTCCTGGTTGCAGCCGGCATCGTCGTCATCGCGTTCGTCCTCGCCCTGCTCATGAAGGAGGTGCCGCTGCGCACGATGTCCGGCATGCAAGCGGCGCGGGCTGCCGCGGCCGCGCAGAACACGCCGGGCTCTGACGGCACCGCTCTCGCTGAGGACGCAGGCACGAACGACGCAATCCCGACGGACGATCACGCCGCGGACGGCGGCGCGCCACGGCACGCCGCGGACGGCATAGCCGCGCCGGGTCCTGACCCCGGCCCGGGCAGGCACCAGTCCGGCGACCCGGGCCGGCAGGCCAAGGCTTCGGTGACCATCGGACGCCCGTCCGGCTGAGCTGTTCGCGGGCGCTGGCCGGGCTCAGTCGATGAGCTCGTACGCCGGCAGCGTCAGGAAGTCGACGAACTCGTCGTTCAGCGCGACTCGCTCGAACAGCTGCCGCGCGGACTCCGCCCACTCCCCGTCGAGCGGCTGCTCGGCAACCAGGCGCCGCACCATCTCGGCGTCCACGACCTCGCCGGTGTCCGCGAGCCGCACCCCGCCGTGCACCCACTGCCAGACCTGGGAACGCGAGATCTCCGCGGTGGCGGCGTCTTCCATCAGGTTGTCCAGCGCGGCCGCGCCGTTGCCGCCGAGCCAGGACGCGAGATATCGCAGCCCGACCGACACGTCCGTGGCCAGGCCTTTCGAGGTGACCTCGCCGTCGACGCCGGACAGGTCGATCAGCGCGGCGGCATCGCCGACGACGTCGTCGCGACGCCGGTCGAGCTGGTTGGGACGATCGCCCAGAATGCCGTCGAACACCTCCTGGCAGACCGGGACAAGGTCGGGGTGCGCGACCCAGGACCCGTCGAAGCCGTCCCCGGCCTCGCGCAGCTTGTCCTCCCGCACCTTGGCGAGCGCGGTCGTGTTCACGTCAGCATCGCGGCGGGACGGGATGAACGCAGCCATGCCGCCGATCGCGAACGCGCCGTGCTGGTGACAGGTGTGCACCAGCAGTTCGGTGTATGCGCGCATGAACGGCGCGGTCATCCCGACCGATACCCGGTCGGGAAGCACGAAGTCCGGGCCGGCGTCGCGGAAGTACTTGATGATGCTGAAAAGGTAGTCCCAGCGACCGGCGTTCAAGCCCGATGCGTGCTCGCGCAGCTCGTACAGGATCTCTGACATCTCGAACGCAGCCGGAATCGTCTCGATGAGGACGGTCGCACGCACGGTTCCGTGCGCGATGCCGAGCGCCTCCTCTGCCGTGGTGAACACGTCGTTCCACAGCCGCGCCTCGAGATGACTCTCCATCTTCGGCAGGTAGAAGTACGGCCCGGATCCCTTGTCCAGCAGGGCCTTGGCGTTGTGAAAGAAGTGCAGGCCGAAGTCGACGAGCGCGCCCACACACGGTGTTCCGTCAACGGTGATGTGCCGCTCGTCCAGGTGCCAACCCCGTGGCCGCACGACGATCACGGCGGTGGGTGCGTCGGTGCGCAGTGCGTACTCGCGGCCGTCCGGATTCGTGAACGAGAGCGTCCCGCGAATGCCATCGTGCAGATTGAGCTGCCCCTCGACGACGTTTCGCCAGTGCGGGGTATTGGCGTCCTCGAGATCTGCGAGCCAGACCTTGGCGCCGGAGTTCATCGCGTTGATCATCATTTTCGCTTCGGTCGGCCCGGTCATCTCGACCCGGCGATCGCGCAGATCGGCCGGTGCGGGCGCGACCTGCCAGTCACCGTCGCGAATCTCGGCGGTGTCGGGCAGGAAGTCAAGGTGTCCCGAATGCTTGACCTCTTCGCGTTTCGTGTTGCGCGCCCGGAGCAGCTCGGCGCGGGTCGCGGCGAAGCGGCGATGCAGCATGGCCAGGAACCCGAGCGCGTCTTCGGTGAGGATCTCCTGGCTGCGAGCGATTTCTGGTCCGGTGACGACGACGCCATCGGGCATCGGCTTACCTCCTCGGTCTGGTTTGGTAGACCGTGCGAGAACCGGTCACTCTGGCGATCCTGACACATGGCAATCGCGGCCCGCCTCGACAACCGACCGAGATCGAGCGCCCGACGTGCGGCGGCTGACCCAGATATTCCGCGAAGCACCCCGTCCGTGACACGCTGCGCACCATGAGTACCTTGTCCTGCCGGGCAGTTAGCCGTGTTCGCGATCGAAGGTGGCTACGTCGCCACCTGCGACTCCGGATCCGAGGCAGGTCGGGCACGATGGGGCGATGAACGGTCGCGACCGAATCAGCTGGTCGGCTGACGAGATCCGACGGATCAGTCACCGCGTCGCCGACCAGGTCGCCGATCACCTGATTTCCGTGCCGGACGGACCGGTGTACCGGCGTCCGCCGCGCGAGCTGATCGAGACGATGCGCGCGACGCCGTGGGCCGAACAGGGTGCAACTGCCGACGACGTCCTCGACCAGTTCGCGGCGCAGATCGAGCCGTACCCGTTCGGCAACGGCCATCCGCGCTTCGCGGCCTGGGTGAACTCGCCACCCAATCCGCTCGGGGTGTTCGCGTCGGCGCTGGCGGCGGCCATGGATCCCAGTGTTGCCGGCGGCGAGCACGCCTCCGTCCACCTTGAGCACCAGGTGCTGCGCTGGTTCGCCGAGCTGCTCGGGTGGCCTAGCGGCTACTCGGGGCAGCTGGTGAGCGGCGGGTCCGCCGCGACGCTCACGGCGCTGGCGGCGGCACGGCATCGCGCCGCAGCTGGAGCCGGTCTGGACGACCGGCGCGACGGCACGCCCGACCGCTTCGCCGTCTACGCCGGTGCCGAGGCGCACAGCTGCATCACCAAGGCGGTAGAGGTGCTCGGCATCGGATCGGCGAACATCCGGGTGGTCGACTCTGATGGGACGCGACGCATATGCCCCGACCACCTCGACGCGCTGATCAGCGCCGACCTCGTCGACGGCCGGATTCCGGTTGTGGCGGTCGCATCGGTGGGCACCGTCAACACCGGTGCGATCGACCCACTGTCCGAGATCGCGGACGTCTGCGCGCACCACGGCGTCTGGATGCACGTCGACGCAGCGTATGGCGGTCCAGCGGTGCTGTTGCTCGAGCGCTACCGCGACGTGCTCGCCGGACTTTCGCGGGCGGACAGCCTCGCTGTCGATCCGCACAAGTGGCTCTACGTTCCGGTTGACGCGGGACTGGTCCTCGTCCGGGACGGCTCCGTCGCACGCGACACCTTCTCGCTCGTCCCCCCATATCTGCGCACCGAAGGGGACGCCCCGTGGTTCACCGAGTTCGGCCTGGAGCAGACACGTCCGTTCCGCGCGCTGAAGGTTTCGATGCAGCTACGGCACCTCGGCCGGCGCGGCTACCGCGAGCTGATCGAGCGTGACCTCGCGGTGGCCGAGCAACTGCGCGACGCCGTGGCCGCCGCGCCCGATCTCGAGCTACTCGGGAGCGGGATGAGCATCGTCTGCTTCCGGCATCGACCGGGCGGGATGGCCAGCGATGAGCTTGACGAGCATAACCGCGCCGTGCTGAACGCGGTGCAGCTCGGCGGTCGGTCGTTCCTCGCGGGCACTGTGGTCGACGGCGTGTTCGCACTGCGCGCCTGCATCGTCAATCCGCTGACCTCGTCGGCTGACGCACTCGCGATCATCGACGACGTCCGGGCGCGCGGAGCCGTCGCGTGATCCTGGACGAGCGAGCCGTGCCGATCGTGCTGGCTCCGCTGGCCGGCGGCCCGTCGACGCCTGCACTGACCGCCGCGGTCAGCGAGGCGGGCGGGTTCGGGTTCTTGGCTGCTGGTTATCTCGCCGTCGACGACCTGCGGGAACGCATCGCAGCGACGCGCGCGCTGACCGCGGAACCGTTCGGGGTAAACCTGTTCGTCCCCGGGCGTCCGTCCCCGGCGGCCGTGGCCGAGCAATACGCGGCGACGCTCACTGACGAGGCCACGCGTGCGGGTGTCGCGCTCGGCGAGCCACGTTTCGACGACGACGGTTGGGACGCAAAACTCGAGCTACTCTGCGGCGATCCTGCCCCAGTCGTGTCGTTCGCCTTCGGCTGCCCGTCCGCCTCGGTCGTCGCACGTGTGCACGACGCAGGTAGCGAGGTGTGGGTGACCGTGACGCGTCCGGACGAGGCGGCGCTCGCGGCTTCGGCTGGTGCCGATGCGCTGGTCGCGCAGGGCAGCGAGGCGGGTGGGCACCGCGCCGGCTTCGATGAGGACGACGCCGAGGGGATCGGGTTGCTGTCGCTGCTGCAGCTGGTCCGCGCCCACGTCGACCTGCCGCTCGTCGCGACCGGCGGGATCGTGACCGGTGCGGGCCTCGCTGCCGTCCTGGCGTGCGGGGCCCGGGCCGCGGCACTCGGAACGGCGTTCCTCGACTGCCCCGAGGCAGGCACGTCCGCCGTGCACCGCCGGGCCCTCGCCCACGGTGGCGCGACGGCCGTCACTCGAGCCTTCACCGGCCGCTCGGCACGCGGCATCCGCAACCGGTTGCTCGACGACCACCGCGACGCCCCGGTCGCGTACCCGGAGATCCACTACGTCACTGCACCGCTGCGCGCTGCCGGGCGGGCCTCCGGTGATCCGGACCTGGTCAACCTCTGGGCCGGCCAGGCGTTCGAGCTGGTGCGCGGAATGCCCGCAGCCGAACTCGTCCAGCAGCTGCACGCCGGCATGCGGGCGGCATTCGCGAACGCAGCCGACCGAATTCACTGACGAGAAGGCTGGGCTCGAGATGCTCGGCCCCTTCCCGATCTCGATGACGCGCACACGCACCGCGTCGAAGTTCAGGCGTCGTCGAGATCGCCACGCGATGTGTGAGCGGATCGCACATATCGCCTCCGCGATGTCGCCGCGAGCGACCGAACCGAAGACCCGGAGGTTCGTCGCGTGGTGCGACCTCCGGCTGACCACATTCGAGCACGGCGGCGATTTGGGGCTAGCTCATCCCTGCCGCCGCGGCCGCGCATACAGCGTCGTGCAACCTTCGGTCGGCAACCCTCGTGAACGTGCGCACGTACTTGGCGGCCAACGCGAGTACGTGCGCGGCATCGCCTCGACTCGGGACGGCAGACACGGCGGCTCCCCCCAAGCGGTTCAACCGAAGGGACCGACGTCTGTGACGGCAACGGCGGCCTCGCCGACCTCGTCGCTGGCATTCAGGTCCACCTCCGCGCTGATGCCCCAGTCGTGATCGCCGTCGGGGTCGTCGAAGACCTGCCGGACGCGCCAGATCCCGGCGGCGTGTTCAACGTGCAGCAGCGCCGGATTGCGGGCGTCCGCTCCGGTGCCGATGCGGTCGTACTCGGCGAAGTAGCGATCAATCGCCTCGTGCCATCGCTGCGCATCCCAGCCGGCGTCGCGGTCGATCGCGTCCAGCTCGTCGAAGCGCTTCAGCGCAGCCAGTTCGACGCGGCGGAACATCGCGTTGCGCACGAGCACGGTGAACGCGCGGACGTTGCTGGTGAGCGATATCGGAACGGCCGGTTCGGGAACGGCGGCAGACCGTCCGGCATCCGAGGTGAGCTGCTCCCATTCGTCGAGCAAGCTGGAGTCGACCTGCCGGACCATCGCCCCAAGCCATTCGGTGATGTCGGTCAGCCCCTCGGTTCGCGCCGCGTCCGGCACGCTGGAGCGCAACGCTCGGTACGCGTCCGAGAGGTAGCGCAGCACCAGCCCCTCGCTGCGGGTCAGTCCGTAGAAGGCGACGTACTCCGTGAAGGTCATCGCACGTTCCCACATGTCGCGCACGAGCGACTTGGGCGAGAGCTGGTCCTCGTCCAGCCACGGGTGGCTCTGCCGGTAGATCGCGAACGCACCGTGCAGCATCTCGCTCAGCGGCTTCGGATAGGTGACATCGGAGAGTAGCTCCATCCGCTCGTCGTACTCGATGCCGTCTGCCTTCATCGCCGCTATCGCTTCGCCGCGTTCGGCGCGCTGCTGCGCCGCGAGCACTTGCCGAGGATCTTCCAGCGTCGCTTCGAACACCGACACGGCGTCGAGGGCGTAGCTGTCGGCCTCGGGATCGAGCAGTTCGAGCGCTGCGAGTGCGAACGTGGACAGCGGCTGGTTGAGTGCGAAGTTCAGCGGCAGGTCGGTAGTGAGCCCTACAGTACGGCCGAGCTCGTCGGGGACGTTCAGCCGCTCGATCACGCCCGCCGCAAGCAGTGACCGGTAGGCGCGGATGGCGGCGCGGACCTGTCCCCGATGTGCGGTCGGCGCGCTGTGATTGCCGAGGATCAGCGTCCGCATAGCGGTGAACGCGTCACCGGGACGCGCGATCACGTTGAGCAGCATCGCAGGCGTCACCGCGAACTGCGCGGTGAGCGATTCCGGCTGCGCGGTGAGAAGCCGGTCGTGGGTGTTCCTGCTCCACGACACGAAACCTTCCGGTGGCTTCTTACGGACGATCTTGCGGCGCTTCTTGACGTCCTCGCCAGCCTTGGCGAGCAGCCGCGCGTTCTCGACCTCGTGCTCAGGTGCTTGAACGACGACGGTGCCGGCGGTGTCGAATCCGGCGCGGCCAGCTCGTCCGGCAATCTGGTGGAACTCGCGTACCTGCAGTTGCCGCGTGCGTTGCCCGTCGTACTTGCTCAGCGCTGCAAACACGACGGTACGGATCGGGACGTTGATTCCCACGCCGAGAGTGTCGGTGCCGCAGATGACCTTGAGCAGCCCACCCTGGGCGAGTTGCTCCACCAGCCGCCGGTACTTCGGCAGCATGCCCGCGTGGTGCACGCCGATGCCGTGCCGGACGAGCCGTGACAGGACCCTGCCGAAGCCCGCGGTGAACCGGAACCCTCCGATCGCGTCGGCGATCGCGTCCCGCTCGGCGCGGGTCGCGACGGTGATGCTGGTCAGCGACTGGGCGTGCTCGAGCGCCGCCGCCTGGGTGAAGTGGACGACGTAGATAGGCGCTTGCCCGCCGGCAAGCAGGTCGGTGATCGTCTCGTGCAGCGGGGTCAGCTCGTAGTAGTGGTGCAGCGGCACGGGGCGTTCGTCCGCCCGGACGGTCGCCGTGTCGCGGCCGGTGCGTCGAGACAGATCGCTCGCCAGGCCGGACACGTCGCCAAGCGTTGCGGACATGAGCAGGAATTGCGCACCGCTGAGTTCGAGCAGCGGTACCTGCCACGCCCAGCCGCGCTCGGGATCGCCGTAGAAGTGGAACTCGTCCATGATGACGACGCCGAGGTCACTTGCGGCCCCGGTGCGCAGCGCGACGTTGGCGAGGATTTCGGCAGTGCAGCACAGAATCGGAGCGTCGGCGTTGACGGCCGCGTCGCCGGTCATCATTCCGACGCTCTCGCTGCCGAACGTTGCACAGAGCGCGAAGAACTTTTCGCTGACGAGCGCCTTGATCGGGGCGGTGTAGACCGAGCGGATGCCGGTGGCCAGTGCGAAATAGTGAGCCGCGACGGCGACGAGGGACTTACCCGATCCGGTCGGGGTGGCGAGGATGACGTTGTTGCCGGTGACCAGTTCCAGGATCGCCTCGTCCTGCGCCGGGTACAGCTCGATGCCCTGTCCGGCGACCCAGGTGGTGAACGCGGCATAGAGCGCGTCCGGATCGCCAGGCCCGGGGAGGGCAGTGAGTTTCGCGTCCATGTCGCTGTCCACTGTGCCTGCCGCGGATGCGAGACCGACCAGACGCCGGTCGCGAGACGCTGCGGCTACCGAGCGGCGCTGACCTCGATCGGGCAGGTTGGCCCGTTTGCCGCGGCGAGCCTGATCGGTAGTGATGAGGACGGCGTCGAGCGCTTCGGCCAGCGCGACGTACATAGCGTCCCAACCGCGTACCGAGTCTCGGAGCTGCCACGCCCGCGAGAGAGTAGGCGGTGACCGAAGCGCTCGCCCGTAGGGTTTGGGGTGGCCAGGGGCGGGATCGAACCGCCGACCTACCGCTTTTCAGGCGGTCGCTCGTACCAACTGAGCTACCTGGCCGCTGCCGCGCCCGACTGGACCCGGACGCTGCGTAGTTTAGCGCCTGAACCGGGTCGTCTGGGTTCAGTACCCGCCGCCCCCATAGC
>JALZAI010000293.1 GCA_030948475.1 Actinomycetota bacterium | reverse complement strand
CCTTAGAGCAGATCACCCTAATTTTGAAAGACAAGTCCGACGTGCCCGGTCAGCTCGCGTCCGCGCAGCTCGCGCGGATCGCGACCGGCGAGTCGGACCGAGCCGGATGCCGGCCGGACCAGCCCGGTGAGCGCGGCGAGCAGGGTCGACTTGCCGGCGCCGTTGCGTCCCATCACCGCGACGATCTCACCGGCGCGGACGGCGAACCCGGCCTCGCGCAGCGCGACCAGGCCGCCGTAACGGACGCTCAGCCGGTGCGTCTGCGCGACGGCTGGCCCGAGCTGCCGTTGTGAAATGGGTGGCGGCTCCGGCGGCAGCGACTCGCGCAGCAGCCGGGCCGGGGTACGCGCATCGCGGACCGTCAGCGGCAGCGGCGCCCAGCTGAGCTCCCGTCCCAACGCGACGATAGGTGGCGTGATCGGGCTGCGGGCCATGATGTCCGCCGGTGTCCCGCGGACGGCGCTCCCGTCGCCGGGCAGCCACAGCACCGAGTCGGCGTGCTGCACGACCCGCTCTAGGCGGTGCTCGGCCAGCAGGACGGTCAGTCCGAGGTCGTGGACGAGGCGCTGGACCGCGGCCAGCACGTCCTCGGCGGCCGCCGGGTCGAGAGCGGAGGTCGGCTCGTCCAGCACCAGCACCCGCGGGTGTGCCGTGAGCACAGCACCGATCGCGACGCGCTGGGCCTGCCCGGCAGACAGGGTCGACACCGCGCGCTCGCGCAGCTCGACCAGGCCGAGCAGATCCAGGGTGTCCTCGACCCGGCGGCGCATCAGGTCGGCCGCGAGCCCGAGCGACTCCATGGTGTAGGCCAGCTCGTCCTCCACCGAGTCGGCGACGAAGGACGCCGCCGGGTTCTGCCCGACCATGCCGACCACATCGGCCAGTTCCCGCGGCGGATGGTCGCGGGTGCTGCGGCCGTCGACGGTGACGGTGCCGGCGAGCCGACCGCCGGTGAAGTGCGGGACCAGCCCGTTCACGGTGCCGAGCAGGGTCGACTTGCCGCTGCCGGTGCTGCCGACGACCAGGCACAGCTCGCCTTCGGGGATGTGCAGCTTCAGTCCACGCAGCACCGGGGTGCTCGCTCCGGAGTAAGTGACGGACACGTCCGCGAAGTCGATCATGCGGGGACCTGGACGTCGAGCCGGGTGCGTCGCGGCGTGGGGCCGGGCACCTCGGGCGTCGCCAGAGCGGGCAGGGCGGCGACCAGCGTGGCAGCGAACGGCAGGACCCGTAGCTTCGGCCAGGCGAGCGGGACGCCGGCGCCGAGCGGGTCGTGCACGGTGAGCGCGAAGGTGAGCGCGACCAGCGCGCCGCAGCCGAGCACGAGCCACTCCGGACCCCGCCACAGGTCCGGCCGATAGCGGGTGCGGCGGGTGCGGCGACCGGCGACGAATCCGGCGCCGACGGCGAGCAGCGTGCCCCCGGTGAGCAGCTCGACACCGAGGCGATGGCCGTCGGTGGAGATCGCCTGGTAGGTGCCGGCGACGGCGCCGCCGAGCCCGAGCAGGACCCCCGCACCGGACAGCCGCCGGACCGCCGCGGGCTGCCCGGCGCGCCGTCCGTAGCCGCGCGAATCCATCGACGCCGCGAGCCCGATCGCGCGCTCCAGCGCATCTTCGAGTACGGGGACGACGATGCCGCGCATCCCGGCCAGGCCGCTGATCGGCCGGCCACGCAGTCGCTGAGCAGCGCGCACACGCACCACCGCCTCGGCCAACTGCGGAACGATGGTTATGGCGACGACGACGGCCACCCCGACCTCGTACAGCGCGGCCGGCAGGATCCGGACCAGACGCGCCGGATGGGCGAGCGCGTTCGCCGCGCCGAAGCAGGCGATCAGCACCGCGAGCCGTAGCCCGGACACGAACGCGTTGAGCATCGCCTCACCGGTCACCGCGCCGCCGATCGAGACGCCACCTGACCAGTGCGGCAGGGGCACCGACGGCAGCCGGACCAGCACGTGCCCGGGCGTGCGGACGCCGAGCAGGAACTGCAGCAGCATCGTCACCACGACCGTCAGCAGCCCCAGCTTGAGCAGCAGCGAATACGCATTCGCCCAGGGCGCACGTCCGCGTCGGGCGCTGACCACGACTCCGGCGACGCACGCGATCGCGAGCAGTAGGATCGCGTCGTTGGTACGCATCGCCGCGTAGGCGAGCCCGAGCGCCCACAGCCACCAGGCCGCTGGGTGCACCAGACGCGGTTCGCGACAGACCACTAATCGACCCGCCTGCCGGAGCGCCAGTAGGCCAGCGCGCCGAGCGCGCCGAGCATCGCCAGGGCGCCGGCCGTACCCCATGCCGGCAGCGACGAGGCCGAGCTCCGCCGCACGGCGGGTGCCGTAGGCAAGGCGGCGGGCGGCACCGCGACGGCACCGGTGCTGCTCCTCGTGGCTGCGGTACTGCTCCTCGTGACCGGCGTGCCGCTCGTCGTGGCCGGGGTGGGGATCGGCGGCCGCGGGGTACGGCTGGGGTGCGCGGCGCGTCGCGCCGGATGGGTGCTCGTCGTGGCCGGGGTGACCTGGTGGGAGGTCGCGGGCCGGGCC
>JALZAI010000133.1 GCA_030948475.1 Actinomycetota bacterium | reverse complement strand
CAACGGCGCTGAGTGTGAAGGCCAATACCACGATCAAGTATCGCGCGTATGACGTCGCCGGGAACGCGGAAGCCACCAAGACCACGGTGCTCACGTTCCGCGACGACCCGCCGACGGTTTCGTTCACGCTCACCCCGTCGAGTGGCGTCGCACCGTTCAACGTGCAGGTCAACGCGTCGGCCTCGACCGACACAGATCAGACGCCGATCAAGTCGTTCAAGTTCTCCTTCGGCGACGGGACGGCCGCGGTGACCCAGACATCGGCAGTCCTCACGCACCGGTACACGCTCAAGGGGACCTTTACGGTGACCGTCACCGTGACGGACACCGCGAACAAGGCTGCGTCCTCGACGAAGACGGTCACCTCCAGGTGAGCCTCGACTACGCCGACGACGCGAGCTTGTCGCGCTGACCTCGGCGAAGCGGATTCTGCGTGGGAGGGACGCTGAGTGCCGGGTGGTCGTACGCCGGCGGCGGGTGCGTGTTCATCGCCGCCGTGGTGCTGTGCGCTGTGCTGGCGCCCGCGGGTGGCCCACGACCCGTCCTGCCCACGGGCAGCTCGCTGGACAACGCCTCGCTGGAGATTGACGCCGGCCACGACGGGGTGCCGGACTGCTGGCAGCCAGAGGGGACCGGAAGCAGCGAGCACACGTCCGGCCTGACGAGCACCGCACACAGCGGTCACCGGGGTGAGCGGCTCACCGTGAGCAGCTATCGGTCGGGGGGCCAGGCGCTGGTGATGAGCATGTCGTCCGGCTGCGCGCCGCCTGCTGCTGCCCGACACAGCTACCAGCTCGGTGTCTGGTACCACGGACACGGCCGGATGCGTTTCGTGGCCTATTACCGCACGGACAACGGGACGTGGCGGTTCTGGACGCACGGGCCCTGGTTGTCGCCGGCGCCGGGCTGGCTGAGCGCTCGCTACGCCACCCCGTCCACGGCGAACGATACGAGCTCGGTGAGCTTCGGCATCGAGCTGCGTTCGGTCGGCGCTGTGACGACCGACGACTACACGCTGACCGACGCGGGTGCGGCACCAAGGTCCTCGGCGCCGCCGCCCGCGCCAGGCTATTTCACTGACCTGGTACCGCCGAGCGCAGTGTGGCGCCTGCCCGCCCGGCGATGCGACGTGCGCGAAGCGGGTGCACAGGTCAAGCTGGGAGCCGCGCCCGGACAATGTCGAGCGCAACCACACGCTGGTCGACCCGGTAGCCGTCCACCGCTCGTTCGCGGCCCGCCCGCGCTCGCACTTGGGCCAGTATGACCCGCGCTGGGACACCTGGCTGCTCCGCAGAGTGGACGGGCAGTTCGCCGGCACGACGGACGAGATCATCCAGTGGGTGGCGTGCAAGTGGGGACTCCCGGACAACTACCTGCGAGCCGAAGCAGATGTGGAGTCGACCTGGTTCCAGCACGAGGTGTACCGGATCGGGCGCTGCGTCGACCGGCACGGCTGCGGCGACTGGTTCAGCTCCGAGCCGTACGCGGCTCGGGTGAGCTACTGCGGGGGTCTGGCCGCGGTCGGCGGCTACGACTACCAGCACGACTACGGCGCGGGACGCTGCCCGAAGACGTTCTCGATCGCCGGCGTGATGTCCTGGTGGAACCCGGCATGGGGGGACTACCAGTGGGCACTGAACCAAAGTGGCACATTCCCGTTCACCCGGGACTCGACCGCGATGGCGCTGGACTACCTGGCGTCCCAGATCCGCGGCTGCTACCAGGGGTGGGAATGGCAGCTCGGCCGCAGTTACGTCGCGGGTGACCTGTGGGGGTGTGCCGGCAGCTGGTATTCCGGCAGCTGGCACAGCGCCGCGGCGGACCGGTATATCCAGCGGGTCCAGGCCGACGAGGGCCAGCGGCCCTGGCTCGCCGCGGGATACCGGACCGAAAGGCCGTCCTGTAGCACCGTCTATGGCTGCGTACGTCCTGGCTGAGCCGGTCGTCGCCGGATTCAGGACTTGCCGGGCACGATTCCGTACTCGTGGATCTTGCGGTAGATCGTCGCCCGCGACATCCCGAGCGAACGCGCGGCCAGCAGCTTGTTGCCCTGCGCGTCGGTCAGGCTGCGCACGATCGCATCGCGCTCCATCGACTCCAGGGGGCTGAGCGTCCGCCGGGTCATCGATTGGGTTTCGGGGGGGAGATCGTGCGGTTGGATGGACCCGACCCGCCGGTGCCGGACCACCTGGTGCAGCAGCGTGTAGACCTGCTCGACGTTGCCGGGCCAGGACGAGCGCATCAGCAGGCGCATGGCCTCCGGCGAGCACGAAATCTGGGCACCGTTCGCAAGCTTGGCGAGGAAGAACGACACCAGCAGCGGGACGTCGTCGAGTCGCAGGCGCAGCGGTGGCACGTCCACGGTCACCGGGAACAGCCGAAGCAGCCGGTTGAACTCCGGCCCCGGGGCGGCCGTGCTCAACGTGACGGCGGCCCACAGCGAACCGTCCACCTTGCGCGACCTTGCGTCGTCCAGCGCCGCGCTGAGCGAACGCAGACGCCGCCGATCGAGGCGATCGGCGTGTCGGACGACGACGGTCTCGGCGCCGCCGGCCAGCGCCCGACGAACCTCGGCGAGCCAGTTGCGATCGGTCTCGGCGTCGCCCGCGTCGAACTCGGCGAACCGGCGCGCCGGCTGCTGACGCAGTTGCACAGCCCGTAGCAGGGCGAGCTTGCCCACCCCGGGCTCGCCCGCCAGTGCCAGCCACTCGCCACCGTTGAACGCCGTCTCGACCTCCTGGCACGCGCGCTGCCACAGCGGCGCGTCACCGACGAGGCCGGGCAACAGCATTCGTGCCTGCGGCTGCCGGTGCAGCACGCGGAGCTCGGTATCGCCCAGTTTCACGTTTACCACCACGCCGGCGGTACGGGCGTCGACACCGACCCGCTGGCAGTGCATCCGCGCGGCGGTACCGGTTGGCAGGCCGACCTCCACGGACCTGCGCCGCCCGACCTCCAGGGTCTGAGCCGCCTCGGCGGCCTGGGTCAGCAATGCAGCTTGGTCCGCCGGGTCGAGCACTGCGCGGGCATAGTCGTTCACCATCACCGACTCGCCCGTCATCGCGAAGACGATCCCGCTGGTTCGTCGGCACGCCCGAAGGTAGGCGCGAAACACCTCCAACTCCTGGAAACCTGAATCGTTGAGCATGGCCTGGCGAATCTGCTCGGCCGTGGTCTCGGCCAGCACCAAGAGCAACGAATCGGCCTCCTTGCGCCAGCAGGTCAGGTCCACGGCGCCGATCGTCCTCCCGGAGATCGGATCCCGGATCGGGACGCCGGCGCATGCGAGGTTGTCGAGATTCTCGGCGTAGTGCTCGTGACCGAACACCTGGGTTCCGGTGCCGACCTCGAGCGCCGTACCGATGCCATTGGTGCCCACGAATTCTTCCGCGTAGCTGAAGCCGGGAGCGAGCAGGACGCGATCGAGATGCCGCTCGAGTTCGCCCGTCCCGGTGCGCCGGCTGAGCACCAGACCGGTCTGGTCGGTCAGGATGATGCTCACCGGTTCGCCGTCGAGCTTCTCCCGCAGCCGGCGCAGCACCGGCTCGGCGCTCCGGGTCAGCGGAGTATCGAAATTGGGATCTTGTAGATAGGGCATGACGATCTTGTCGGCAGCGACCTTGAGTTCGCGGGAGCGCCGCCACGACGCGAGGATCGGGGCGCGGACCCGGCTCGGCTCGGGACGATCCGCCGTGAGGAACCGAATCCGGTGTGCGGCGAGGTCCTGACCGTCGATCGGCACGACGCCGCCCGGTACCGGGTTTCGAGCCATGAGAGCTGACCTCCCCTCGCCATCTCTGCTGTGGCGACCCATGCCGTGAATCCGCGCGAGTTGGGAAGGGCACCCGCAGCGTCCAACGCCCTCACTCTAAGCCTGACAGCCACCCTGCGTGTCTCAGATTGAGACACAAATTTCGGGGGCGGGCGGATATACCCAGGTTATGACCTCTGAGCCAGCAGAGCGTGAAACCTACAACCCCTGGACCCTGGTTAACCTGGTCTTCACGCATCTCGCCGAGCAGGGCCTGCATCCGGTGCTCGGTGAGACCGGCGACCCGGGGGAACCGGCGCGCGCGCTGTTGCTCGCGTTGGGGATCGAGCCCGCGGCCGAAGGCAATCGTGAAGTCATGCGGGGCGTACACGCCCACCTGGCACAGATTCGTGAGGCCGTATTCGAGACCAGCTGAAGGATTGGCGCTACCACTGTCTCGTTCTGAGACCGTGGCGCACGTCCAGGCGCGATGTGATGAGCATCGATGCCATCAAGCCGAAATCAAGGAGCGTGGCAATGAGTCGTCAGAGCGTGGCCAAGGCCCACGAGAAGATCCAGGAGCTGGCGTGGGAACCGCTGTACCACGAGCCGGTATCCCAGTACGGCACGGACTACACCTTCCAGAAGGCGAAGAAGAAGGATCCGCTCAAGCAGGTGCTGCGGTCCTACTTCCCGATGCAGGAGGAGAAGGACCACCGCGTCTACGGCGCCTCGGACGGCGCGATCCGTGGCAACATGTTCCGGCAGGTGCAGGAGCGCTGGCTGGAGTGGCAGAAGCTGTTCCTGAGCATCATCCCGTTGCCGGAAATTTCGGCTGCGCGCGCCATGCCGCTGCTGTTCAACACGGTCCCGAACCCGGAGCTGCACAACGGCCAGGCGATCCAGATGATCGACGAGGTGCGGCACTCGACGATCCAGCAGAACCTCAAGCGCCTGTACATGAACAACTACATCGACCCGGCCGGCTTCAACAGCAGCCTGCGCAATTTCCAGAACGACTACTGCGGAACGATCGGTCGGCAGTTCGCGGAAGGATTCATCACCGGCGACGCGATCACCGCCGCGAGCATCTACCTCACGATCGTCGCTGAGACAGCATTCACCAACACCCTGTTCGTCGCCATGCCCGCTGAGGCCGCCGCGAACGGCGACTACCTGCTGCCGACGGTGTTCCATTCGGTGCAGTCCGACGAGTCGCGGCACATCAGCAACGGCTACGCCACCCTGCTCATGGCGCTGGCCGACGAGGGAAACCACCAGCTGCTCGAGCGCGACCTGCGCTACGCCTGGTGGAACAACCACCGCGTCGTCGATGCGGCGATCGGCACCTTCATCGAGTACGGCACGAAGGACCGCCGCAAGGATCGCGAGAGCTACGCCGAGATGTGGCGCCGCTGGATCTACGACGACTACTACCGCAGCTACCTCGTCCCGCTGGAGAAGTACGGCCTGGTCATCCCGCACGACCTCATCGAGGAGGCCTGGAACCAGATCTGGAACAAGGGCTACGTGCACGAGGTCGCGCAGTTCTTCGCCACGGGCTGGCTGGCCAACTACTGGCGCATCGACCCGATGACCGACAAGGACTTCGAGTGGTTCGAGTACAAGTACCCGGGCTGGTACGACAAGTACGGAGCCTGGTGGGAGAACTACTCTCGGCTGTCGGTCGCGAACGGGCACAACC
>JALZAI010000127.1 GCA_030948475.1 Actinomycetota bacterium | reverse complement strand
CATCTGGGTGGACGGTCGGCTGATGGGCTACCGCGACGAGGGCGGTTTCCTGCATCGGCTTACCGACAAGGAGACATCCGCCCAGAGGCGCGACATCGGGATGGTCTTCCAGCGGTTCAACCTGTTTCCCCACAAGACCGCCCTCGAGAACGTCATGGAGGCTCCGGTCCAGGTCAAGGGGGAGCGCAAGGCCCAGGCCCGCGCAGGGGCGCAGGCGCTGCTGGAGCGCGTGGGACTCGGCGACCGGGGCGGCAGCTACCCGGGGCACCTGTCCGGCGGCCAGCAGCAGCGCGTCGCCATCGCCCGGGCCCTCGCGATGCGACCGAAGCTCATGCTCTTCGACGAGCCGACGTCGGCGCTCGACCCCGAGCTGGTCGGCGAGGTGCTCGCCGTGATGCGTGAGCTAGCCGCGGACGGCATGACGATGATCGTCGTAACCCACGAGATGACCTTTGCGCGGGACGTCGCCGATCGGGTGGTCTTCATAGACGACGGCAGTGTCGTGGAGGAGGGCGTTCCCCGTGAGGTGATCGGGAATCCGCGGCACGAGCGCACCCGGGCCTTCCTACGCCGGATGCGACAGGATCAGGAGCAGCCGGAGGCCCACGGGTGAGCGACGACGGGGTAGTCGACCCGCTGAGGTGGAGCGTCGACCGGCTCCGGTCCGAGCAGACCACGCGGCTGCGCGAGACGGTTCGGGCAGCGTATGCGTCGGTGCCGCACTACCGGGCCGCCTTGGACGCCGTGGGGTTGCGGCCCGACGAGGTGCGGTCGCTGGACGACCTGGCGCGGGTTCCCTTCACCAGTAAAGAAGACCTGCGCCAGAACTACCCGTTCGGGATGTTCGCGGTGCCGAGGCAGGAGGTTGTCCGGATCCACGCCAGCAGTGGCACGACCGGGCGGCCCACCGTCGTGGGCTACACGAAGGCCGACCTCGACGTGTGGTCGGAGGTAATGGCGCGGTCGATCCATGCGGCGGGCGGTCGTCCGGGCGACATCGTGCACGTGGCGTACGGGTACGGGTTGTTCACGGGCGGCCTCGGGGCCCACTACGGAGCGGAACGGCTGGGCTGCACCGTGGTGCCGGTCTCGGGCGGGATGACCGAGCGCCAGGTTCAGCTGATCCGCGACTTCGAGCCGCGAGTCATCATGGTGACGCCGAGCTACTTCCTCAGCATCCTCGACGAGATGGAGCGCCAGGGCCTCGATCCCAAGGCGTCGTCACTGCGCGTCGGCATCTTCGGTGCCGAACCCTGGACCGAGTCGATGCGCCGCGAAGTCGAGGAGCGGACCGTCATGGATGCGGTCGATATCTACGGTTTGTCGGAGGTCATGGGTCCGGGCGTCGCCCAGGAGGCGGTGGAGACCAAGGACGGGTTGCACATCTGGGAGGACCACTTCTACCCGGAGGTCGTCGACCCCATCACCGGCGAGGTGCTGCCCGAGGGCGAGCGTGGCGAGCTGGTGTTCACGAGCCTGACCAAGCAGGCGATGCCCGTGCTGCGCTACCGGACCCGCGACCTGACCCGGTTGCTGCCGGGCTCCGCATACCCCGCCTTTCGCCGGATGGAGAAGATCACCGGCCGCTCCGACGACCTGATGATCGTCCGCGGCGTCAACGTGTTCCCCACCCAGGTGGAGGAGCTGGTGCTCGCGGAGAGCTCGCTGGCCCCGTACTTCCAGTGCGTGCTCACCCGACCCGGTCGACTCGACGAGCTGACGGTCGTCGTGGAGAGCCACGAGGTGCTCGACGATGCCGACAAGGCCGCCGTGGGCGACCGGTTGGTCTCGCGCGTCAAGGACCGGATAGGGACCACGGCCCGCGTCGAGGTCCGTGACCCGGGCGGCATCGAACGCTCCGTCGGCAAGGCCCGTCGGGTCGTGGACCAGCGCGGTCTCTAGACCGGTTGCCGCCGGGCGTTCGATGGTGGAAAGTGTCGCGATGACTGACGATTGGGCCTAGACTGGACATGTGTTCGAATCGCCAGCGGTGACCGTAACGGAGCTCGAGGCTCTGCTCCCGGCGCTGTCCCGGTTGGGCGATGCGGGCGACGACACGGAGCGCGTGACGCAGCTAGATCTCCTCGAACGGGTGAAGGCGGCGTGCGCGGCGGCTCAGGCGCGGGTGACCGTCGACCTGGCAGAGTCCCAGGGGCAGATTGCCAAGCAGTGGCGGGACTACGCCCGGACTGCAGCTGACGCCGGCGATTTCGAGGCCTGGCGGACGGCTCGTGAGAAGGCTCGAGCGGCGTCCTGCCCCGAGGCCGACGATGCCACCGAGCGCAACGAGAACGCTCACGCCCGGCGCAGTGAAAAGGGCCGGCCACGTGCGGACATCGGGGTCGCCGCTCAGGTCGCGTTGGCGCGACGGGAGTCGCCGCACGGGGGCAGCCGGCTGGTGCGCTTGGCCTACGCCCTGACTTCTGAGATGCCTTACCTGTTGAGGTTGCTGGAGTCGGGCGTGCTGTCCGAACGCCGGGCCGGGCTCGTGGTGAGGGAGTGCGCAGCGTTGTCGCTGGACCAGCGTGAGCAGGTGGACGCCGAGCTGCGACTGACCATCGGCGAGCAGCTGGGCCGACTCAGCGAGAAGGAGCTGACCAGTCGCATCAGGGCCATTACCTACCGGCTGGATGCGCAGGCGGCGGTCGACCGGGCGGCCTATGCGGAGACCGAGCGCCGGGTCACATTGCGGCCGGCTCCCGACACCATGTGCTGGCTGACGGCGCTGCTGCCGGCCGTCCAGGGGGTTGGGGTGCTAGCGGCGCTGACG
>JALZAI010000125.1 GCA_030948475.1 Actinomycetota bacterium | reverse complement strand
CAGCAAGGCGATCAGCAGCGACCCGTCGCCGCCGCCGACATCGACGACCTCGCCGAGGGCGGACCAGTCGTAGGCGGCCGCGACCGCTGGCGCCTCGGCGGCCAGTTGGCGGCCCATCAACGCGTTGTAGGACGCGGCCCTGTCGGGATGCTCGGCGAGGTCCTCCCAGAACCCGCGCCCGAAGTTGCGGGGATAGGCCGGCTCACCGGTGCGAACCGTGTGCAGCAGCTCCACCAAGCACAGGTCGGCATGCCCTATCGCGCCCTCCAGGTCGATCGACGCCCGAACGCCGTGGGGGTGATCGTCGCGCAGCCATTGGCCCGCGTCGGTCAACGCGTAGGCGCCGTCCTGGTCGCGTCGCAGAAATCTAGCGGTGACGAGGTGATCCAGCACGCGCACGAGCGGATCGGCCGCTACAGCAAGGCGGGCAGCGAGCCCTGGGCCCGAGGTCACTCCCGCAGCGATCGCGTCCGCGTGCCCACATATTCGCGGGAGAACGCGAGCAGCACCGCGGCGACCCATGCGGATCGTTAGCCGTACCCGGGCCAGGCGGAGAGTCTCCACACGCCCACGTTTGATAGCAGCGTGTTCAGCGTTGTCCGGCGCGGTACGCGCTTTGGGCTAGTTCGAAGAGCTGTTCGGTGTCGTGCATCGCCTCGGCGACGGCTGCGGCGGTCGCGGCGAGCAGCCCGATGAGCAGAGCGACCCGCCACAGTACGAGTCGGGGGGTGGGCGCGTGCAACGCGTCCACGCGATCCACGATGTCAGAGATGGCCGCGCCGAGTGCGCCAGCCGGGGCGCCACGCCGGGTGCTGGTGGCGGCGCAGGTGAGGGCGTCGGCGACCGTGTCACGGCGGCACACTGTGGCGGCGTCCTCGTCGGCCCATCGTTCGCAGGTCAGTTCGATCGCCGACCGGAGCCGGGCCAGTAGCGGGTTCACGGCGACCGCCAGGCGGACCAGGGTGTGGTGGACGTGGTGACGGTGGTTGAGGTGCGCGCGTTCGTGAGCCAGCAGCGCCCGTCGCTGGCTCGGATCGAGGCTATGGAGCAGCCCGCTGCTGACCACGATGCGGCCGGGCCGGCCGGGAACCGCGAAGGCCTGCGATTCGGCAGTGTCGATCACGGTGAGGTCGCTGCCGGTGTCCGGCAGCGAAGCGGCGAGCCGGTAGGCGTAACCGACCGCAGCCACGCGCCGTTTTGCGGCGAGCAGGAACCGGGCGGCGAGCAGCAGCACCGCGGCGGCGGCGAGGACCCCGACCGGGGTGGCGACCGGGTCGTGCTGGCGCAGCGCTGCCTCTGACCAGCGCCCGCGGGCGGCCAGGACCGGTGCCCGGGCGATGAGCCGGAACGCGAGCAGCGCCAGCGCGGCGCTGGAACCGGCGGCCGCGAGCAGAGCGCCGAGCGAGAGCAGCCAGGTCGCCACGTTGGGCGGCAGTCGGCGTGCCAGCGCCGGTGCGGCCAGCCCGAAGGCGGCGCTCAGCACCAGCGGTAGGTAGACCGCCGCGGTCATTCCGACGCACCGCTGGCTAGGTGCTGGTGCAGGAGTTCGGCCAGCGTCGCTTCGTCCTCGGGCGCCAACGTGCTCAGGAACCGGGTCAGGACTGCCGCGTGGTCGCCGCCCTTGTCCAGCATCGCCTGCATCCGGCGCGCGGCCAGGCCGGCGTCGTCCAACAGCGGGGTGTAGGCGTGCGCTCGCCCGGACAGCTCGCGACGGACCGCGCCCTTGGCATGCAGCCGGGTGAGGATGGTCTGGACGGTGGTATAGGCCAGACCCCCGCCGACCGCGTCGACCAGCTCGCCCGCGGTCATCGGCTGCCCGGCCGCCCACAGCGCGGCCAGCACCTCGGACTCCAGACTACCTCTAGCGCGTCGCGTCGCCATGTTCTGTCGAGCTCCTGGTTCGCCGAGGGGACCGCGCACGCGCGTCCCGCGGGGCCGGACACGCCGTGCTGTCGGTGATTCCTACATGCTAGTAGGTGTATCCTCCTACGTGAACGTAGGAGCTGTGAGCGGGAGGCCAGTTTGTCGATCCGAACCAGTCCCGAAGGTGCGCGGTGCTGACGTTTGCGACAGCGGGACAGTATCTCGGTGATGCGGGGGACTTCCTGTTGATCAACCGGTTCGCGCGCCGTACCGGGTGGCTGCACGGGCTGATGACCGGCTATGCCAGCTACGGTCTGGTGCTGTTCGTGTTGCTGCTGCTCGCGGGCTGGTGGTTGGCCCGGGCGCGTCGCGACCCGCGGGCGATGGCGGTGGCAGTGTGGGCGGCGCTGGGAACGCTGGTCGCGGTCGGATTGAACCAGCCGATCGTGCACGCCGTCGCCGAGCAGCGCCCCTACGCCAGCATCCCGCACGTGCTGCTGCTGGTCGACCGCACCGCCGACTATGCCTTCGCCTCGGACCACGCGACCATGGCCGGCGCTGTGGCGGCGGGATTGTGTTACGTGAACCGGCGCCTCGGGGTGATCGCATGGGTCGCCGCGGTGCTGCTCGCGTTCTCCCGGGTGTATGTCGGCGCCCACTACCCGCACGACGTCGCCGCCGGACTGGCGTTGGGCGCCGCCGTGGTCGTACTCGGGCAGTTGGTGGCCCAGCCGCTACTGACCTGGGTGATCACCCGGCTGGTCAGGACCCCATTGCGGCCCCTGTTCGCCGCAAGCCCGCCGGCCGACACCGGCCCCGGCCGCCCCGACGGGTGTGGCGTGACCAACACCAGTGACATCGCCAAGTAGGGCGCGACGATGACCAGCATCGTCGACCACCTGCTCAACGTGCGCGGCGTCCCGGTGTATGTGATCGTCGGGCTGCTGGTGTTCGCCGAGGACGCGCTGTTCGTCGGGTTCGTCATCCCGGGCGAGACCGCCGCAGTCCTCGGCGGGGTCATCGCCAGCTGCGGCCACGTGCACTACCCGCTCATCGCCGCCGTCGCAGTCTTTCTGGGCCGCTTCGTCGCGTTCTTCCGCGCTGCGATGCCCGTGCTGGCCGGCACCTCCCGAAGGTGCTATCCGAAACGACCGTCGGCCGTGGCGCCGCCCTCGCCGTGCTCGCCGTTGTCCTGCTCGCGCCCGCCGTGTGACGCATCCGCGCCCACCGCACCAAACGCCAGGCTGCGACCGAGCCGGAGGTCGACACCACCCGCAACGAGTGAGTCGCGGTCCTACCCGAGCCTCGGGCGATTCGATGATCAGGACCCACGTTCGGTCGGTGAGCGCGGCATCGCCGGCCGCATCGGCAAGATCGGACTGCGCGCGGGGCTCTAACGCGATGCAGTTGCTCCGCACCAATGCGGAAGGAGGCCGGTGCCTCAGTTGGCCTGGCCCTCGGCGCTGCTCGTCACGCATCGATCGAGGCGGGCTGCCCGTCCGCCGCACAGCGTCGACGCGCCAAGTCTGATCGGCCTGGGCAGGTGACCCGGCCACGGTGACCGAGGGCCAGCGCCGCACGACCACTCCGTCGCACCTGACCCTCAGAAGGGGAGGAGTACGGAGAGCAGCCCCTCGCCTTTTTGGCGCCCGGAGACCGTCCGGCAGAACTCGATCGCGTCCATCTCGATGTCCTCGCCGTCGGACCCGACGTGCCAAGAACCACCGGCGGGACCGGCCAGGCGAAGCCGGAACGGCCGCCCGTGCCGGTGCGCCCACTCCGCCACCACGTCAGCGACGATGACTCCGTCGTGATCCTCGGTGAGCGTCAGCCGTACCCCACTTGCCCGGCCGAGGTCCACACGGTGCATCCACGGATCGCGCGTCAGGATCGTGTCGGTCAGATATCCGAACGACCACCACTCGACGCCGTCGGGCATGTCCTGCGCCATCGGTAGCACTCGCCGGCCGATGACGCGGGAGAAGCGATGGCGTCGACGCGCCGCACGCGGTGCAGCCTTTTGCAGACGCTCGAGCAACTCTGCCGGGCTCACCTCGGCGCGATCGCGAACCTGCAGTGCGGTCATCTCGTCAACGCCGGCCCTGCCGGTGAGTCGCATCTGGTGCAGGAACTCCCGGTTCGTGGACCACATTTCGGTCGCGCCCACGACGTGCGCCACGAGCTCGCGGACATCCCACGCTGTGCAGTCAGTGGGCGCGTGCCAATCCTCGATCTGCTCGAGCAACTCGAGCAACCGCTCGTACTCGGTTGCTGCCAGCCGCATCGCCACGTCGTGGTCCATGGCTGGACGGCGACGAAGCGACTTCGTGCTGCCGATCGAGGACGCGGTCATAGTGGTAGCCATGATGCCTCTCACGCTGGCTGAGCCGGTGTGAGCCGAGCGGCGTAGCCAGCGGCCAGGTCGCGCAGCGCCACATCGCACGCACCGGTCGCGGACGGGCCGTGCATCAGCGCCAGCGTCCGCGGCGCCAGCTCGGCGAGATCCCGGATAGTCGTCACCGTCAGTGGCCCGAGCGACGTGCCCAGGAAGATGTCTTCCGTCGACATGGCCGGCGTGATGAGATCGGCATCGTGGACGAGCGCCGGACCGCACCCGACCTGGGTGAACAGGTCGCCGCAGAAGAGAGTCGACGTCGTCTCGTCGAACAACAGCTGAGCCTCCCAGTTGTGCGGGACGTGCGGGGTGGGGATCTGGCGCAGTCGGTGCCCACCGATGTCCAGAACCTCTCCGTCGGCCAGCGCGCGCGGAGGTCGGTCAGCCATGTCGTTGATCGACACATTGCAGCCGAGCGCCCCGTGCGCGACCTGCGCGCGGGGAGCGGCGGCGAGCCACTCGTTCATCGCGCCGCATTCGTCGGACTCGACGTGCCCGAACGTGATCCAGCGCAGGCGGTCGAGCGGGATGATTCGCGACGCCGCCCCCGAGACCAACGGGAACAGCCCGCGCGGTCCGCAGTGGAAGAGCAACGGCTCGTCGCCGAGGACGAGGAACTGGTTCATCGTGAAGCCGGCCGGCGGCACGTCGGGCAGTTGCGTGGAGAGGCGGTACACGCCTTCAGCGATCTCGTGGACGGTGGTTTCCATACGTCAGATCTTGCTGCCGGAGACGCCGCTGGACGTCCGTGCCAGATACCTGGTTTGGCGGCCGGACTACCCAGTTAATCGGCGACCCGGCTGCAGCCTTCAGCTGACGGCAAACGCCGCGAGCCTTGACCGCGAATCGGACCCGGTGCGCCGCAAGAGGGCGGCGACGTGGTTCTCGACGGTGCGCGGCGAGAGGTACAGACGTGCGGCTATCTCGCGGTTCGATAGACCCGCGGCGACCAGTTTCAACACATCGAGTTCCCTGCTGGTGACGCCGAGCGCGCGCAATTCGGCGGGAACGGTCGACTCGCCCCGTCCGCGACGGGGGGCGGGCGCGCCGGCCTGCGCGAGCAGCGTCCGGCAGGCTCGGGCCGGGCGATCAACGCCCAATTCGGCGAACCTCGCCTCCAGTTCGCGTAGCCACACGACCGGTTGGCCCCAACCATCACGAACGGCTGCCTCAGCGGCCAACCGATGGATAAGGAGGTGGGCGCCGAAGGCCGGCGCCATGCGCTCGACCAGCTGGCGGGACCGTTCGAACTCCCGCGCCGCCTCGTCCGGCCGGCCCTGCCGTCCCAGCGCAATGGCTTCCGCCGTGTACAGCGCGATGGGGCCCGGCGGCAGCGCCATGAACTCGGCGGTCGCCAGGTCGTTACGCGCCTGCGCGCCCAAGTCGTCATCGTCCAACGTGTGCACGACAGCGTGCAGTGCGCGGCCGAAGTACAGCGAGCGCCCGGGCGGCGCGGATTTCATCAAGTTCACCGAAGTGTCCAGGGCCTGTCGCAGCCGTTCCCGGTCCTCACGCACGGCGTGATACATAGCGCGAACGCGGCCCCACGAGTCCGTCCGGATGCGCTGATCGTCAGGATCGACGGCCAGTGCCTCCGCGAGAACGGCCTCCATGCGGTTCTCGTCACCACGCAGGGCGCTTGCGCCGGCGAACCACATCAGCGCGACAGGCAGGCTGGCCAGACCCAAGCGACGGCTTGTCTCGATGCACGCCGTCGCGGACAGTTCGCAGCCCGTCGCGTCCATCTCGCTGAACGCCATTTCGGCGAGAATGAGGTCCAGCTGC
>JALZAI010000108.1 GCA_030948475.1 Actinomycetota bacterium | reverse complement strand
GAACGGCTTCCACAGCGCCGGCCGCGACATCAGCGCCCACGAGAGCGCGAGCACGATCGGAAAGAAGATGCCGAACTGAACGGAAGGGAAGAGCATCGAAAACCAGCGTAGGCCGCCCGCGGCCCCGCCGGCCGACTCGCGTGCGCTGACAGTATCCGGTGCTCAGGACAACCGCTACCGCGAGGTCAATGCCGGCGGGGGGCCCGCACCATCTGGGCGACGATCGGAGCGAGCGCGTGCGCGATCACCTTGTAGCCCGCGGCGCTCGGGTGGATGCCGTCGACGAGCACGAGCCCCCGCCGCTCGCCCACCGCGGGACTGCTCCACAGGTGCGCGAGCACTGTCGTGTACGTGCAATGCGCCCGGCGCGCCACGGTGCGGTCCAGGCGCGCGACCTGGGTGACCGCCGAGGCCGGCACCGGTAGCGGCGTCGGCGCAACGATCAGGCAGACGCCGCCGTTGGCGCGGGCGATGCGGGCCCGCGCGGTCATCGCGGCCAGGTACTGCGACGACAGCGCGTGGCCGCCCACGACCTCACCGATATAGCCGTAGAGGAAGATCGAGATGTCGTAGCGCTGGTCGGTCAGCGACTGCTGCACGTGCGAAGTGAGGCCGTCCCACGGGAGCCTGCCCGAATGGCCGAGGTTGTCGACCTCGACCTGTACCTGCCCGGGCGGCACGGGGCGCTGGGCCACGACCCCGTCGAACCAGAGCGCGCCGCAGCTGGGGCCGTGGATCGTCAACTGGTGGCGGCCGGGCGGCAGCACGAGCGGCGTTCCCGTATCGGTCGCTGGGCCGGGACCGAAGGTGTCGATCGTCCACGTCTGACCGGCCGAGGTGACCGTGAACGGGCAGTGGAGGCTCGTCGAGGTGTAGAGGATCTCGACCTCGGGGTCGCTCATCGTGACGGTCGCGCTCGCCAGCGGCGAGGTGGTAACGGCGCTGTACTCGCTCGGCCCGTCGTAGGCAGGGGAGGTTCCGTACCCGAGCGTCAGCCATCCATTCTTCGGGTTCCTGCCGCTGTCGAACGGGGCCCAAGCGTTGAAATGCCAGCGAAACGGCGCGGCCGGGATCAGGCCGACGCCCCCGGCTCCGAAGCCCAGCGAGGACTCGGCCCCGTCGAGCTGGGGCGCCAGGCCGTACTGCACGAAGTTCGGAACGAGCAGGCTCTCGGTGACGGAATCGCCGAAGAGCGCGACGGTGACCCGTGTCCCGGGTCGGCGCGAGGCCGCGGCGCTTCCAGCGACTCCGATGGCCGCGAGGAGCAGAGCCGCCACGAGAGCCGCGGCAACCAGCGCTCGGCGCGCGTGAGGTGCCGAAGTCCGTCGGCCGGCGCGTGCGTGCGGCCTCATGTCAGCAGCGTCCTGTGAGTGGTGATCGCCTGTCACAGACCCGTGTAGCATGATCGCTCAGAGATGGAGAGGCGCAGGACGCACAGAATGGTCCAGGCATGGGCCGCAGTCGGTGCCGTGATCGCGATCGCGTCGATCACCGCGGCGATGGCCTCCGCGCAGCCGGTCGCCCGCGCCGCCGGCAGCTGCAGCCTCGTCGGCAAGTACCGCACGCTCGGCCCGACCTACGCCGATTCGCTCTCGGTCTCCGGGACGAGCTGCGCCACCGGCGTGAACTTGATCAAGGCCTACAACAGCTGCCGCCTCAAGGCGGGCGGCCGCAAGGGTCATTGCCACTCGAAGGTGCTCGGGTTCAGCTGCTCCGAGAAGCGGTCCTCGAGCGGCGTCCAGTTCATCGGGACCGTGCGCTGCACGAAGGGTCGCGCGGTCGTGACCTTTGCCTACAACGAGAACACCTGAGCCGTCTCTGGGGCTGGGTCAAGGCGCTGTCCCTGACGGTCAGTGAGCGTAATCCTGCTGCCGTCAGGCTCGGTGAGAGCGTCGACTTCGTCGTGCCGGGCGCAGCTTTGCGTCGCATCCGACTCGGTGGCTCGACCCCGGGAGCGGCGCCTGAATTCACCACCGCCACCGCCACCGCCACCGCGGCAACGCCGGCCCGGCTCAGCTAACCTCAGTCAGGGTTGCCTCGCGGAGCGAGCAGTACGCTCTCGATTCCGAGCACGCGGCAGAGCGGCTCGAAGTGCCGGTCGAGTGGAGAACGCCGAAAGCCACGCTCTGCCGCCGCCACGCCTGAGCCGGGGGGCTCAGCGGCGGGCGGCATGAAGATCGGCCGACACCGAGAAGTCGAACCGGTCGTCCAGTGCGGCGTCGAGCTCGGGATCGACGGTCACCTCAATGCGCGGACTGGTGGCAGGCACCACGCGAGTGTACCCACCGTCCTGATACACCAAGTAGGGGTCGAAGTAGGCACCTCTCGCGTCGCGAGCAAGGACGTGTTCGTGCCATCGCCGCAGTGAGCGGAATCTCTGCGACACTGCTGCCCGAGCGCGACCTCCGGCCAGATCCAGGCTCGCATCCCCCGCGCGTGGTCGCTGACCAAGCCGGTGCTTGCCGAGCAGCGGCTTCAGCATTGGTTCGGGCAAGGACTCGTGCCGCACCGCGGCGCGTTTCATCTAGAGTGGGCGAAACGCGGGGCCCGGCTACTTGCGCTCTCAAGTGTTTCCGCGGAAACACTTCCGGCTCGGACTGCTTCTGGTAGCCGGTTGGCAACTCCACTGACGCCGCACCTGGTAAAGCAAGATCACCTCCGGGAGATCGACCCTGGGCAGCAACGCGTTGACGTCCGGCGCAGCTCGATCAGGCTCGCCGGCTCGTCGAGCGCCTCGATGTGCTCGATATGCAGCTGCCCCTCACCGTCGAGGCTGACCGCGGTGTTCGCCTCCAGTCGGCCGCCGACGGCGCGGTACGCGGCGTCGAGGGTCCACGCTTCGCCGGCGAGCAGCTGCGCGCGCGGGTCGCGCCACCG
>JALZAI010000088.1 GCA_030948475.1 Actinomycetota bacterium | reverse complement strand
GTCGAGGAACCACAGGGATCCGCAGCTGGTCGACACGCCGACCATCCGTGCCGCGACCGCTCCCTTGTGACCCTCGCGGATCAGCTCGAAGTAGCGGCGCTTCACCTCCATCGGCATCTTGTTGGGCGCGTAGTGCGGCATCCGAACGTCCCTTCAGGAGCGTTCGCAACCACCGATGAAACTCAAGTGGTCTATCCGGTGATCTTCATCGACGCCATCAATGTCAAGATCCGCGATGGGAACGTGGCCAACCGGCCGATCTACGTCGCGCTCGCGGTCACCGTCGACGGCACCCGCGACGTGCTGGGGCTGTGGGCCGGCGAGCACGGCGACGGCGAAGGCGCGAAGTACTGGATGCGGGTGCTGAGCGAGATCAAGAACCGGGGCACCGCCGACGTGTGCCTGGTCGTGTGCGACGGCCTGAAGGGCCTGCCGGAGGCGATCGAGACGGTGTGGCCGCAAGCGATCACCCAAGCGTGCATCGTGCACCTGCTGCGGAACTCATTCCGCTACGCGTCGAAGAAGGACTGGTCGGCGATCGCCAAGGACCTCAAGCCGATCTACACCGCGCCCTCGGATGCGGCCGCGCTGGACGCGTTCGCATCCTTCGGCGAGAAGTGGGAAAAACGCTACCCAGCGATCATCAAGCTCTGGGAGAACGCGTGGGCGGAGTTCGTGCCGTTCCTGCAGTTCGACAAGGAAATCCGCACCGTGGTGTGCACGACCAACGCCATCGAGAGCATCAACGCCCGCATCCGCCGAGCCGTGAACGCCCGCGGCCACTTCCCGACCGAGCAGGCCGCAATCAAGTGCGTCTACCTGGCGATCATGAGCCTCGACCCGACCGGGCGCGGACGGCAACGGTGGACCAATCGCTGGAAGGCTGCACTGAACGCATTCGAGATCACCTTCGACGGACGCCTGTCCACCGCACGCAGATAGATCAACAAAAATCAGTTACACCGATAACTTGACAGACCCGCGGGGAGATCACGCCCCGGCTGGGGTGGCATCGAGGAGGGTCCTGAGTGGTGTCCAGTCGGCCAGCCAGGCTGCTATGTCGTTGGCGGCCATGGGTCGGGCGATGAGGTATCCCTGGGCGGTGTCACAGCCGAGTTCGGTGAGGGTGTTGAGGGTGGTGGCGTCTTCGACGCCTTCGGCGACAACGTGGAGGTTGAAGGCGTGTGCGGCTTCGATGATGAGTCTGACGAGGGCGCGTTGGCGTGGGTCGGTTGCTGCGACGAAGCTGCGGTCGATTTTTAGGGTGTTGACGGGCAGGTTGGGGAGTTGGCCGATGGAGGTGTGGCCGGTGCCGAAGTCGTCGATGGCCACGGTGATGCCGAGGGCTCGCACGGCGGCGAGGTGAGTTCCGGCCAGGGCCTCGTCGGCGAGGATCGTTTCGGTGAGTTCGAGTTCGAGTTGGGTTGGGTCGAGGGCGGACGCGGCGAGTGCGGCTTCGACATCCGCGATGATGGCTGGGCTGCTGATATGGCGGCCGGAGGCGTTGACGGCCATGCGTAGTTTGCGGTCGCCGGTCACTCCGCTGGCCGACCAGCTGGCGAGTTGGCAGGTGGCTTCGCGTAGTGCCCAGCGGCCGAGGAGGTTGATGAGGGTGTCGGTTGCGGAGGCTTCGGCGGCGGGGATGAACATGTCGGGCGCGATGAGTCCGTGGCCGGGGCGGTTCCAGCGGGCCAGCGCTTCGAAACCGGTGATGTCGCCGGTGTTGAGCGAGATAGTGGGTTGGTAGTAGAGCTGGAATTCTCCCTCGTGCAGACCTTGGGCGATGGCGGCTTCGAGGTCGGCGCGGGAGGCGAGGAAGTGTTCGTAGGCGACGGTGCGGTTCTTGCCGGCGTCTTTGGCTGCGTAGAGAGCTTCGTCGGCTCGAGCGAGCAGATCCGCTGGGCGCAACGGTGGGTTCTCGGGAAGCCAGGTCGCGGTACCCACGGAGACGGTGACCGGTGTGTCGGGGGCTTGACGCATAGTGATCATGCGTACCGCTTGCAGCAGATGCTCCGCGATTAGCGCGGCGCCGGCGCCGTCGGTGTCGGGCAGGACGAGGGCGAACTCCTCGCCGCCGAACCGGGCAAGTAGGTGCCCTTCGCGGTGTATTGAGGTTTTCAGGGCTCGGGCCACGCTGCAAAGCGTCTCGTCGCCGACCAGGTGACCGAATGCGTCGTTGAATTTCTTGAAGTTGTCGATGTCGATCATGACCGCCGAGATCGGCTGCCGGGCGCGGGCGGCGCGGCGTAACCCGCTACGCAACGCCTGGTCGAAGGCTCGCCGGTTGGGGACACCGGTCAACGCGTCGCTCATGACCATGCGCAGCATCTGCTCTTCCATGGCCTTTTCGCGGGTGATGTCGACAATCAGCCCGACCGCTCGGATCGGATGTCCGCGGCGGTCTCGGTCGAGAACCTTGCCGCGGAGGGAGAGGTGGCGCGACTCGGACGGTAGGCCTACGCGCACACTTGCGTCCGCGACCCCAGTAGCAGCCAGCTGGATTAGCGCCGAGCGAATCGCGGGCGCGTCTTCGGCGACCACGACCGCGGCCAGTTGTTCAGGACTGCTCGGCAGCTCATCGATGCTCACGCCGAACAGTTCGGCTGCTTGCGGTTCCCAGCTCACCCGTTGCTCGACGATGTTTAGTTCCCACATCGCCGCCGAGGCCGGTCCGAGCGCTAGGTCGAGTTGGGTGCGCAGGTCCAGGCGTTGGTTCAGTAGCCGATGGAATTCGGTCGTGTCGCGTCCGGTGGCCCACCACAGGTCGGTGCCGGCCAGCGGTCGGGCGACCCACTGAAGGTGCACCCAGTGACCGTCGCGCTGGACGAACCGGTTCTCCAGCAGTATCTCGGCCGCTCCACCGTCCAGGGCGGCCAGGCCGGCCACGACGTGGCTGAGGTCGGCGGGGTGGACGAGTTCGAGCAACGAGCGTCCGTTGACCTCATCGGGTGTCAGCCCGAGAAGGCCTGCGAACGACGCGTTGACCTCCCGCAGGAACCCGTCGCGGCCTGCGACGGAGAACAGCTCCACTTCGGTCGAACGGGCCGCGGCGACTTCCTGCGCTTGGACGATCGAGAGGGCAGCGCTCACGCGACCTTGTTTCTGGCATAGAGCGTCAACAGCGTCTGCGCGACGCCGGCATTGGTCACCAGGTCGGGATTGACCAGCGGATAGTCCAGTGCCGCAGTGAAGCCGTCGACCTGGTCGGCGAGCTGTTCGTCATCGACGTGCTCGAATCCCATCGTCCAATCCGGGAACAAGGGCGCCGCGACCTCGGCGTTCAGCAGCAGCCGCAGGTTGATGTGCCGGCCATCGGCGCGGATGCGCGTGTAAGTGGACTCTAGGACCTCGGGATCGCCTTCCAACACCTGCAGAAAGCTCTGGCTGCAATACAGCAGCATTCCGCTCAACCCGGCGCCCTCGTTGTGGCGACGGGCGCCGTCCAACAACGTGAGCAGTTCTTCCGGACTGACATCGTGTGTCGCCTGACTGCAATAGATGATCCGTCTCATCGAACAACCTCACCGTTCGTTGGAGTCCGACGCGACCGCCCTGCAATCGCAGCTCCACAACAACATCGGCCCGGCCAAGCGCGACTTGAGCCCGGGACGGCCCAGACCGGTGAGTTGGTGCAGCGCAATTCCGGCGATGGCGATCGCGATGCCGACCAGCGCGGCGCTGTCCTTGCTGGCGACGGTCTTCACGATGGGATGCTCGCTGACTCGGATAGGCTCGATGACGCCGCGGCCGAGGGCTCGGGCCTCGCCGCGGAGCTGCCCACGTAAGCCACGCTGTATTCCGCTGCCAGACAGGCTCCCGCTCGGCTACGCGCGCGAGCAGTGCCCGCCGGTAGGCTGTGGCCTGGGTTGGTTAATCTTGAGGGCACGTGCCGGCTCGATTGAGGGCGATCACAGACATGGACACGAATCGCATGCCGGACGAGGTCGTCGACCTGCTCGGGGCAGCCCTGGTCGCCGAGCTCACCGTCGTCGCCTCGTCGGGGCGGCTGATCAGCTACCCACTCATCCCGTTCTATGACGGCGAGCATGTCCTGTTCACGTCGGCGGTGCTGTTCTCCAGGAAGCTCGCCCACATCCAGGCAAATCCGAAGGTCTCGGTGGCGCTGAGCGACCCCGTGGCGATGCCCGGTGTCCCGTATCACCGTGCGGTCATCCAGGGGACGGCCCTGGTGCTGTCGGATGAGGACCCGCACACCAGCTGGGAGCGGTTGATGCCGTTGTGGCGCAAGAAAGAACCGGTGATCGACATGTTCGCCAAGCGCCGGTTCGGTATTCCGTTGTTTTTCGAGCGCCATACGATCGAGGTGCGCCCGCACCGGGTGGTGCTGTGGCGCGACGGGGACACGTCCCGTCCGCCCGATGTGACTGAGCTGTCGGTGCCGGTTGGGGCACTCTGATGGGCGGCCTGGCAGTCGAGGACGCGGTCCGCAGGGCCCGCGCATATCCGCACGGTGTGCTGAGCTTCGTCGGGGCTGACGGCTTTCCGGCCACGGTGGCGGCCGGGTTCGCGCCGGGCTCGGCCGAGGACCAGATCGTGCTCGGGCCGCTGGCACAGGCGGTGCTGCCCGCTACGGGACAGGACGTCGGCGTGATCTTCAGCCACATCCGTCCGCAGCCCGGGGTCGGCTACGACGAGCGCCGCTACGTCAACGTCTGGGGTACGGCGGTTGTCGAGCGCGGCGTCGTCACGGTCCTGCCGTCACGAGCGACCGGTTGGGACGAGGTCGAGACGCCGTTCTTCGAGTACGCGGAGAAGGCCGTACCGACCGGCCGCGCTTACCTGGACCAGGTCGGCGTGCGGCCACGACTCTCGGCGTTCTGGACGATCTTTCTGGCCACGCGCCTGCCGTTCTTGACGGCCACGCTCGTCCCGGTGGCACTGGGCGGCGCCGTCGCCGGCCATAACGGCCGCTTTGCGCTCGGCTGGTGGTTGCTCTGCCTTGTCGCGGGCATCGCCGCACACCTCGGCATCAACGTGATCAACGACGTCGCCGATGCCGACAGCGGTTCGGACTCCGCCAACACGACGCCGACGCCGTTCTCCGGAGGCTCCCGGGTCATCCAGTACGGCCTCGTCTCGAGACGGACCATGGCCCGGACCGCCGCTGTGCTCTACGGGGTGGCAGCCGCCCTCGGGCTTCTCCTCGCAGCCACTCGAAGCTGGAACCTGCTCTGGATCGGTGCCCTCGCGCTCGTCCTCGGCTACGGCTATACCGCGAAGCCATTCCGTCTGGTGCACCGCGGTCTGGGTGAGCCGGTGGTGGCGATCGGCTTCGGACCGATCATGGCCGCCGGGACCTACCTTGCGGTCAGCGGGCACTGGTCGTGGGAACCGGTATTCGCCAGCCTTCCGATCGGGATCCTCATCGCCCTGGTCCTCTATGCGAACCAGATCCCGGACCGGCTCGCGGACGCAGCCACCGGCAAACGCACGCTCATCGTTCGATGGAGCAAGGCGCACGTCCTGCGCGACTACGTCGTGTCGGTCGCGGTGGCCTTCATCCTGCTCACCCTCGGCCCGATCACCGGCATCACACCCTGGTGGACCCTGATCGCCCTGCCGGGGGCATTCTTCTCGGCACGAGCCTACCTAGGCCTCAAGCGATGCTACGAGCAGCCATACGGGTTGTTGAAGGCGCTGCAGGACAACATCGTCGCGCACCTGGCCACCGGCCTGCTGCTCGTCGCGGCATACCTAATCGCTACCTTCACCTGACACGCAGCGTGCTCCCACCATGCGTGCGAGCCCGCACGTCGACGTCGATGTCCGGCGCACCTGCGGCCGAGAAGGAGCGTGTAGCCGAGGTCGGCGGGTAGGGCGTCGATTAATCGTCTGACTCTTCATTGCGGGCAGAACCCTGACTTGAGGACGGGTAAGAGCGGTCACTCGGCACCATGACACCGGCACAGCATGGCGAACAGTTCGGCGTGCTCCCCGAGGCGACACCGACGGCCCGACCGCTGACTACGGCGAGGACCGGCGTACGGCTTGATCAGGTATCGCTGCCTGCGGTAGAGGGCCTCGCGATCGCGTCGCCGGGCCTCGTGGATGTCGTGCTGCCGATCGGCAGCATGACATCCTCACCGTGCTCTTCGTGGTGCGGCGCCTCGGTACCCATCTCGTGGGACGCTTCTTCGGGCCGATCATGGTGCTCTGGTTCCTCGTGCTCGGTGCCACGGGCCTTCAGCGGCGCATCGTCACCGCTCGCCGGCGCAGCCTGGAAAGGCCGCTACAGGACTTCGTCGACGAATTGCGTGGGCGTGACTTGACCCGGGTGCCGGGCACGGCGGACTTGCCGCATGCATCCAAGGAAGCCACCCCGCTGGCGCTTCGGGCGAATGTCGAGTTCAACCATGTGCTGCACGAGCAATTCGCCATCGTGTCGGTACGTACCGAGAACGTGCCTTACGTGCCGGCTGACCGGCGGATCCACGTCGACGAGCTCGTCTACACCGACGACGGCATCTGCCTGCCCGACGAGCGTACGGTCGTGATGGGCGCGCATCTGGAACTCTGACGTCCACCCGCATATGGCGGTAGACGAGCAGCTGGGTCCGGGCCCGTGACCCGGCAGCCGTACCGGGACGTTGGTGCCCGCCGCGACCTGGATTGATCATCGACGCCTGAGCAGCGGCCAGCCGCGGCACAAGGGCCGGTGATCACGGGCGGTCATTGCCGGGGAGCAGCACGTTCCCGGCCCGAGTTACGGCCCGGCGTCGCTCGGGAAAGCCAATTCTGGCCGTTGTTGCAGAGGAGACGAGATCAGTATGGCGACGAAGAAACCAAATCGTGTGTCTTTCACCGTTCCCGGAATGTCGGACGGCGACGCCAAGACCGTCGTGGCGCTACTGCAGGAACGCCTGGGCGCGCTCAACGACCTCGCGCTCACCCTCAAGCACATCCACTGGAACGTGGTCGGCCCCAACTTCATCGCGGTGCACACCATGCTCGACCCGCAGGTGGACTCGGTGCGGCTCATGGTCGACGAGACAGCGGAGCGGATCGCCACGCTCGGCGCCTCGCCGGTCGGGACACCCGGCGCGCTGGTGAAGCAGCGCAGCTGGGACGACTACGACATCGGACGCGCCGACGCGATCGCACACATGGCCGCGCTGAACGTCGTCTACGACGGCGTCATCGGCGCGCACCGCGCCGCCATCGAGGCCACCGAGGAACCCGATCCGGTCACCCAGGACATGCTTATCGCGCAGTCCGCTCAACTGGAGCTCTTCCAGTGGTTCGTCCGCGCACACCTCGAGGACGCCCGCGGCGAGATGTCCAGCGCTGGCGCGCGCACCGAGAAGAGTGCTGCCAAACGTGCCCGTCGCTGAGAAGCTGGCCCGCCCCATCTGACCAACCGACAGCACGAATCCCCTGGAACCGCGGGTGGCGGAGCATGCCGTCGCGGGTCCAGTCGCTGAAGCCGATCTGCACGACGAGTTCCGGACGCGCCCGGTGCACATCGCGCTCCTTGATCCGTCCGCGCTGGAACGGCGAGCGCCCGGTGTCCAACCCGGCCAGGTGCTCACCGAGTCGGCGCAGCGTCTTGTGGTCAAACCCGGTGCCCACCTTGCCCGAAGATCCACCCCAAGTCGGAGAACCGGTCTTCGGTCAGCGTTGCCAGCATGGCCGGAATCGTTCGCGGCAGGGACCCTGGCCGAAGCGCAGCGCGTTCGGCGTCGCTGAGCGGTCGACCACGTCGCTGCCGCGGTTGTGGCTCATGGTGCCCCCGAAACATCGTTTACCCGGAAAGGCAGAGGTACCGCATTCGGATCCGTGGGAACAACAGCAGCATGTCGCAGGACAGGCTAGTGGTGATCGGGAGCGGACCGGCTGGCGTCGCCGCAGCGCTCGGCTATCGCGAAGCCGGCGGAACCGGAGCGGTCAACGTGGTCTCTGCCGACCTCGACCTGCCCTACGAGCGGCCGCCGCTCTCGAAAGACATGCTGCGGGGTGCGTCCGAACCCGCGGACGCGATGCTGCACCCCGCCTCCTTCTACGCTGAGCGCGGCATCGAGTTGACCCTCGGCGCAGAGGTGTGCCGGCTCGACTGGGCCGGTCAGGAGGTTGGTCTCCGGGACGGACGTGCCGTGGATTTCGCGTCCTGCATCCTGGCGACGGGCGCTACGCCGATAAAGCCGCCGATCCCGGGCGCGGACCTGCCGAACGTGTATGTGCTGCGTTCGCAGCGCGACGGCACCCGACTGCGGGATGCCGCCGGGCGGGCGTCACGCGCCGTCGTGGCCGGCTCCGGCTTCATCGGCTGCGAGGCGGCTGCGTCGCTTGTCAAGCGGGGGCTGGCGGTCACCTTGATCACCGACGAGGCTCGTCCCCACCAGGCGCGGCTCGGCGGCTGGGTCGCCGACCAGATCACCGACTGGCTGCAGGAGCAGGGGGTGCAAGTGGTCACCGGCGACGGGCTGGCCGAGATCACGAACGACGGCGTGCGCACTGCGAGCGGGCGCGCGTTCATTGCCGAGCTGGTGCTGCTCGCGACCGGGGTCCGGCCGCAAATTGCATTGGCGACGGACGGCGGCCTGCGCGTGGAACAGGGCAGGGTCCGCGTCGACGCGTCCATGCGGACCAGCGTCGCGGATGTCTACGCCGTCGGCGACGCCGCGCTCGCCACCCATGCCCGCGCCGGACGCGCCGTGGCAGTCGAGCACTGGGGCGACGCATTGACGATGGGCGAGATCGCCGGCCGCAGCGCTGCTGGCGAATCAGCAGAATGGTCGCAGGCGCCTGGCTTCTGGTCGACCATCGGTGATCACACGATGAAGTACTCGGCTTGGGGCGACGGTTACGACGAGGTGCTCGTGGACGAGGGCTCGGGCGAAGGATTCACCGTGTGGTATTCGCGCGCCGGACGCGTCGTGGGCGTGCTGACCCACCAAGCCGACGACGACTACGAGCACGGACAGCAGCTGGTCGAGCAGGGCGCACCGCTCGCGTAGGGGCGCGGGAGGTAGGCGCCGCGGTATCGCGAGACCCGTCAGCGTAGGAACTCACCGAGTGCATCGAGGAGTCGGGTGACGTCGTCCTCGCAGGTGTAGGGCGCTAGGCCGATGCGAAGGCCACCGTCGCTGCCCAGGCCGAGTCGGCGTGCGGGTTCGTAAGCGTAGAACGTTCCCGCTGGCGCGTTGATGTTGCGCTCGGCCAGGAACTCGTAGGCCGCGCGCGGCGGCCGGTCGCGGAAGGTCAGCAACAGCGTCGGGGTGCGGCGGCGGGCCCGAGACCACAAGGTGAGGTGCGGCAGTGAGCGAAGACCGTCCTCGATGCGCTCACGCAGCCGGTCCTCATGCTGCTCGATCGCGTTCATCGCCGCGGTCAGTCGGTGCCTCCTGGTTTCTGCGCCGCTCTCCTGGACTGGGCCGGACGGGCCGAGGGTGGACAGGAAGTCGACCGCGGCCGCCGTCCCGGCCATGAGCTCGTAGGGCAGCGTGCCCAGCTCGAATCGATCCGGCACATCGTCGGTCGAGGGCAGCAGCTTGTCCGGGTGGAGTTCCTCCAGGACCTCGCGGCGGCCGGCCACGACTCCGCAGTGCGGACCGAGGAACTTGTACGGGGAGCAAGCGAAGAAGTCCGCCCCGAGCGCAATCATGTCGATCGAGGTGTGGGCGCTCAGGTGCACACCGTCGACGTAGAGAAGCGCCCCTACCGAATGTGCCAGCTCGGCCACGGCGGGCAGATCCGGACTTGTGCCGAGCAGATTCGACGCACCGGTGAGCGCGACCAGGCGGGTGCGCCCACTGAGCACGGCGGCGACATCGGCCGCGGTCAATTCGGCAGTGCTTGCGTCGAAGTCAGCCCAGCGCACCGTGGCACCGCTCGCTTCGGCGGCGTAGATCCAGGGTCGGACGTTCGCATCATGATCCAGCCGGGAGACGACAACCTCGTCACCTGCGCGCCAGCTCTTGGCAATGGTCCGGGCGAAGTCGAAGGTCAGCTGGGTCATGCTGCGACCGAACACGACCGAGCCAGGCTCGGTGCCGACTAGGTCGGCCATCGCCTGCCGACCGGCCCGTACCGCAGCCTCGGAGTTTCGCTCGGCGACCGTCACGCTGCCGCGGTTGGCCATCGAGGCGATCAGCGTGCTACGTACGGCCTCCCCCACCAGATCGGGAACGAGCGTTCCGCCTGGCCCGTCGAAGTGCGTCGCCCCCAGCTTCAGAGCCGGGAAGTGGGCACGCACCGCCTCCACGTCGTACGCGTGGAGCGAGACGTCGCTGGTGGATTCGATGTGCTGGGTCATCTGGGCTTCTCCATCGTTACGGTTGACGGCCTGGTCTCGTCGGCCACGACCTGGTAGCTGCGCAGCGTCGGATCGGCCGCATAGGCGATCCGGACGCCGCCGGCGCGTGCTGCGTGCAGGGCGTCGGTGACCTCGGAGGTGATCAGTTCGCCGGGAACGAGCAGCGGGACGCCGGGTGGGTACGGCGCGACGAGCTCCGCGCTGACCCGGCCGATCGCCTGTGCGACCGGGACGGTGGCGTGCTCGGCGAAGAACGCGTCGCGAGGCGTCAGTACCTGAGGCGCGGCTTGGGGCGTCCAGGCCGAGGACCCCACTCGCCCGCGGGGCTGGCAGCGGGCGGCCGTCACCGCGTCGATGATGGTTCGAACCAGCCGACCGACGCTGACTTCGTCGTCGACCATGGTGACGATCGCGACGAGGCAGTCCCGGTCGGCATATTCGACCGGCACCTGGCCGGCGATCAGCGCCCGCTCGACGGCCAGCCCGTCGTTGGCCGCAAGGGTGACGACCAGCTTGGCCGGGTCGAATCGCCCCGGCGCGAAACTGGCGGTGTCCGGCGCGGTCAGCCCCGCAGCTCGCAGTTCGCCGCGTGCGTCGGCGACCAGACCGAGCAGTCGCTGGAGCAGGTGGCGGCCCGCCGGGCTGGCGAGCAGTGCCCGGGACGCGTCGATGCTGGCGAGAATCGACCCGGCCGGGCTCGTTGTGGCCAGCGTGTCGAAGGCACGATCGAGGCGGGCACGATCCAGACGCTCGGTCCGGGCCAGGACGAGCGACGCCTGCGAGTAGGCCGGCAATGCCTTGTGCGCGCTGATGATCATCGCGTCGGCGCCGGCCTGCAGGGCGTGGGGCGGATAAGCGGGGTGGAAGCCGAAGTGCCCGGCCCACGCCTGGTCGACGATGACGGGCACGTCGCGGTCATGGGCTAGCCGAACGATCTGCGGCAGGTCCGAAAGCGTACCGACGTAGCTTGGCTCGACGCAGATCACCCCGATGGCGTCGGGATGGTCTGCGAGAGCGGCCGCAAGGGCCGTCGGCGCGACGCCGACCGGAAACCCGAGCGCGGAGTCGACCTCGGTCGGCAGCCACACGGGCACCAGGGCGGCCAGGATCAGACCGGACAGTGTGCTGCGGTGTGCCGCCCGGCAGACGAGGACGGTGGCGCCCGGTTCGCCGATGGCGAGCGCGACGGTCTGGTTCGCCTGGGTGGACCCACCGCTTGAGTAGCGGCACCAGTCCGCACCCCAGAGCTGTGCCCCGAGCGCTTCTGCGCCGGCAAGACTGCCGGCGGCGTTCTTGATCGCGTCGAGGCCGCCGTAGAGCGGGACGTCGCCGTCGAGCAGTCGACCCAGCGTGGGCCACACCGAACCGGCGCGGCGCTTGTGTCCCGGAACGGCGAACGGAACGACATCACCGTCGACGAACCGGCGCCACGCGTCGAGAAGCGGCGCGTCGGCGTCGTCCGGCGAACCCACGGTCATCCGGTCGAGGTCTTGCCGGTGAGCCGGTCGAAGGCCTGCAGCCGGCGGCGCGGCAGCGGCCCGCGCGACTCGACCACGCCCAGCGCAAGTGCCTCGAGCAGCGCCATGGCCGACGTCAACGTCACGAACGGAGGTGGCCCGGCGACCGAACTGGTGAGCAGCACCGCGGCCGAAGCCGACAGCGGCGACAGGTAGGGGTCGGTGAACAGCACGACGTCGGCCTCGCGACGCGCTGCCTCTCGGCCGAAGGCTACGGTGCCGGCGTCGTAGCGTCGGTAGTCGAATACCACGACGGTTGCCCTTTGGTCGACGTCGAGTAGGGCCAGCGCCCGGCTAGACGGGTCGGGGTCGACCGTGCGCACCGCCGCGCGAACGAGTTGCAGGTACCGCCCGAAGTAGCTGGCCAGCGCGCTCGACACTCGGCCGCCAGCGAGCAGTACCGGACGGTTGTCGTCCGCCAACAACTTGACGGCCCGATCGAACTCGACCGGGTCGGTGGCCTGCAGGGTCTGCTGCACGCCCGGGACCAGAGCCTGCTCGAAGCGGCCCAGCACAGAATCGGGCGAGCGGCTCGCCGGATAGAGCTGCACCGGCCCCGCGGAGCGGGCCGAAAGCTCCGAGCGCAACCGGGTCTGCATCGCCGCCCACCCGGGGAAACCGAGCTTCGCGATCAACCGGACGACGGTCGGGGTGCTGACGCCCGCAGCCGCGGCCAACCCGCCGGCCGACTGCAAGCCGACTGAGGGGTAGTCCGCGAGCAGTGCCTGGGCCACGCGCAACTCGCCGGGTGTCAGCTCCGCCCGCCGCGCGCGCAGCGTCTCGGCCACGGTCGCCATCACGTCAGAACTTCCACAACACCCCGGTGACGATCGCCTCGGCACTACCATCGGGGGAATCGGCGAAGCGCGCCACCTCACCGCGCCGGACGTCGGCGATGGTGGCCGCGAGCTCGACGCCGAACGCCGACGTGAGCGCGGCATCCCTCTCGAACGCGGCCGTGGCCGCGAGCAGATCGCTTGGCAGTGCCGCGATCCCCTGCTCGTGTCGCTCGGCGTCGGACAACGAGGCCGGATCGACGCCGACCGGCTCGGGCAACACCGCCCGCTCGTCGATCCCGGCCAACCCGGCGTAGATGAGCGCAGCGACCGTGAGGTAGGGGTTCGCCGCGAGGTCGAACGCCTTGATCTCCAGGTTGGCCGCCCGGCCCTCGCTGCCGGCCGCGCCCTGCACGATCCGCAATGCCGTCTCGCGGTTCTCGAGGCCCCAGGCCTGGAACGCGCCAGCCCAGTGCTGCGGGATCAGTCGCAGATAACTGGCCGGCGAGGGCGCTCCGATCGCGAGCAGGGCCGGCAGCCGGTGCAGGATTCCCGCTGTGAACGCCGCCGCCTCGGCGACGAGGCCGAAGCGTTCGCTGCCGCCGCTGAACAAGTTGGTGCCGTCGCGCCAGAGCGACAGGTGGATGTGCCCGCCGTTGCCGGCGCCGTCGGCCACCATCTTGGGCGAGAAGGAGGTCAGCAGGCCGTGCCGGTACGAACTGGCGCGGATTGTTTCGCGCACCAACACGGCGGTGTCCGCGGCGCCGACGGGATCGTCGACGGCGACCGAGATTTCGAACTGGCCGGACGAGTACTCGGGGTGGATCTGCTCGACGATGACCCCCTGCCGCTCGAACGCGACGAGCAGATCGCGGAGATAGTCCGAGCGCTCCACCAGCCGGGTGAACCCGTAGGCGGGTCCGTCGACGGCCGGCACGAAGCCCGCGCCAGGCAGGCCGATCGCCCACTCGACCTCGACCGCCACCTGCGCCGATAGCCCGCGCTCGGCCAACGCGGCGACCGCTCTCCGTGCCACGCCACGCTGGTCCTGCACGTGGACCTTGCCGTCCTGGGTGTACCGATCGGCCGGCGCCCAAGCCCAGCCCGGTTGCTGGTCGAGCACGACGACCCGGTCGAGATCCGGGTGCAGGCGCAGATCGCCCACTGGCCCGCCGGCGTACCGGCCGGCGACGATCGAGTCGTCGGTCAAGAATGCGTCGAACACGGGCGAGGCGCCGATGCCCCATGCCGCCGCGTGCTCGAGCCGCGCCAGCGGTACTGCCTTGACCCGGGTGATCCCGCTATTGTCCACCCAGGTCGCGGCCACGCCCACGACACCCTGATCTCGAAGCGTCGGGGTCACCGTGCGGGCCTGATCGGCGCGACGGTCGCGTTCGGCCTGGTCGAGCGGCGCTGGGGTCACCATGGCATCACCGTAGCGCCGATGAAATGTTCGTTACAGACCCTCGTGGCTCTATCGTTTCCCGTTCAGTAACGGCAGACTGCTGAAATCACATTCGGCGGAAGGAGATCTCGATGCAGACCGACCTCGCGTCCGGCTCGCCCAGGCGCCTGCGGCGCAACCTGTCCGTGTGGCAAGCGGTCGGGCTTTCCGTCGCCCTCATGGCGCCGAGCATGGCGGCCAACATCAACCCACAGGCGACGGCGATGTCGACCGGGCGCGCCGTGCCGTTGGCGTTCCTGATCGCGGCAATCGCGGTGCTGCTCGTCGGGTACGGCTTCGTCCGGCTCTGCCAGTACTTCCAGCACGCCGGCTCGGTCTATGCGTTCGTCGGTCTCACCCTGGGGCCGCGCACCGGCGTGGTCTCCGGGCTGGCGCTGTTCGCGACGTACACCTTCTACGGTGTCGTGACCTCGTCCGCATCCGGAATCCTCGGCTCGGCCTTTCTCGACCAGACCGGTATCTGGTCGAACCCGCCGACGTGGGTGCCGTTCGCCATCGCGGCGATCTCGCTCGCCGGGGCGCTCCTGCTGACCGTCACTCCGGCCAGGCGCGGTACGTCCGCGCTACTCGGTATCGAGGGCGTGACGGTCGCGATCATCGTCATCGTCACGATCGTCGTGCTCGTCCGCCTCATCGCAGGCAACCCGCCCAACGGCGGAGGTCAGCACTTCACCCTCGACGTGTTCACGGTCGCTCCGGGTACGGCCACCGATGCCCTGTTCCTCGGCATCGTGTTCGGCTTCCTGTCCTTCGCCGGCTTCGAGGCGGCGTCCACGCTGGGCGAGGAGACGTCCCATCCGCGTCGCGACATTCCCCGGGCGATCCTGGGAACGGCGATCTTCGGCGGGATCTTCTTCGTCGTGGTCACCGCGGTCGAGATGATGGGATTCGGTTCGAACGCCGCCGGGGTCAAGGCATTCACCTCCTCCGGCTCGCTGCTCGGCGACCTCGGCTCGTCCTACATCGGGTCGTGGGTCGGCGATCTGATCAGCCTGGGTGCGACCGTCAGTGCGTTCGGCTGCTGCCTCGCCTGCACGGTGGGCGCATCGCGGCTGCTGTATGCCATGAACCGCGACCTCGGTGGCGAGGGACGCGGACTGGCGAGGCTGTCCTCGGCCGACACGCCGGCCCGTTCGGCGGCCACCGTCAGCAGCCTGATGGTCCTCGCGTTCGTGGTCATGATCGCGTGCGGTGGCAAAGCCGAGGAGACGTTCGCCTGGTCGGCGACGATGGGCACGCTGATTCTCCTGGTGGCCTATGTGATCACCACTGTCGGCGCGATCCGGTTGGTGTTCGTGCAGCGCAAGCTGCCCGTCCCGAGCTGGCAGGTCGTCATCCCCGTCCTCGCCATCGTCGTGCTCGGCTACACGATCTACCGCAACGTCTGGCCCTGGCCGCCGTCCGGCGCGGCCCGGGTACTGCCGATCGTTTCCGGAGCCTGGATCGTGTTGTCGATCGTCGTCGTTGCCTGCTTCCCGCGAGCCGCGCAGCGGCTCGGGCGTCGCCTGGCCGCGGACGAGGGCTTCGCCACCGAGAGCGATGCGCAGCCGAAACGCTTCGCGGATGCCTGACCTGCTCGACGGGTTGGCACTGATCGATCACCACTGTCACGGGGTACGCAAGGTCGCTCTCGACCGGGACCGGTTCGAGGCCGATCTCACCGAGTCGTCGGGACCCGGCCGATGGCACGAGTCACTGTTCGACACCCAGGCCGGCCTGGCCGTGTTGCGGTGGTGCCCGCCGCTGCTCGACCTGCCGGCGCACTGTGCACCCGACACCTATCTCGAACGACGGGCCGAACTCGGTGTCGACGAGGTCAACCGGCGGCTGCTGTCCGCGGCGGGCATCGTCGACCTCCTCGTCGATACTGGCTTCCTCGCCGACCAGCTGACCAGTCCGTCCGAACTCGGTAACCTCGCCGGCGGTCGTGGTCACGAGATCGTCCGGCTCGAAGAGGTCGCAGGGAGCGTTGTGGGGGCGGCAGACTACGCGGACGCGTTCGGCGCCGCCCTGGCCGTGCGAGCCGAGCACGCGGTGGGGTGCAAGTCGATCGCCGCCTACCGCGTCGGGCTGGACCTCGACCCGGCTCGTCCGACCGACCGCGAGGTGCACGCAGCGGCCGCCACCTGGGCCGCTGCCGCCGAAGATAGCGTCGCACCCCGCCTCGCCGACCCGGTACTCATCCGGCACGGCATCTGGACGGCGATCGACCTCGGGCTGCCGCTGCAGTTCCATGTCGGCTACGGCGACGCCGACGTCGACCTGCTGCGCTGCGACCCGTTGCACCTCACCCCGCTGCTCCGCGCGACGCAGCCCTATGACGTGCCGGTCATGCTGCTGCACAACTACCCGTTCCAGCGCCATGCCGGCTACCTGGCGCAGATATTCGACCACGTGTTCGTCGATCTCGGCCTGGCCGTGCAGAACGTCGGCAGCCAGGCGACGACCGTACTCGCCGAGCTACTCGAACTCGCGCCGTTCGGCGCCGTGCTCTTCAGTACGGACGCGTTCGCGCTACCCGAGCTATTCGTGACCAGCACGGCGCTGTTCCGCCGCGCCCTGAGCGCATTCCTCGACCAGGGCCTGTGCGACAGAGCGTGGACGGCCAGCGACGCCGAACGCATTGCGCGGCTGATCGGCGCCGACAACGCGCGCCGTGCCTACCGCCTGGACGCCGCTTGACCGGATCCGTTTCAGTCCACAGAGCGGCGCGGCTCCGTACCGCGCTGGCGGCCGAGTTGCCCGCCGCCGTGCGGTTGCGGGCATCGCCTGCACGCCGACCCGCACGTGTCGGGCGACGAGGGATCGACCGCAGCCGCCGTCGTGTCCGCGCTGGGTTGGGGCGACGCCGTGCCGGTCGCCGACACCGGTCGCCTCGTCGCGCCCGGCCGGGCCGGCGTGGTGCTCCGGGCCGAATTGGACGGCTGCCGGTGACCGAGTCGACCGGCGCCGCCTAGAGCGCCACCGGGCAGATCATGCATGCCTGCGGCCACGACGTGCATCTCGCCGTCGCCGCGGCGCGTGCGGTTGCGGCCTGCGGCTACTTCTCGGACGCGCCACGGTTGAGCAAATCGTGGCGCCCACAACGCTAATCCGATCTGAGCGCCACATCCAGGGTTCGTCCCGGCAGTGAGCCCGTAC
>JALZAI010000083.1 GCA_030948475.1 Actinomycetota bacterium | reverse complement strand
GTAGTAGGCCTGCTCGAGTGCGACTGGCGGGATGTTGCCGTTCTCCTCGTAGAGCCTGGCGTTGTTGAACCAGTCGATGTAGCGCAGGGTGGCGATCTCGACTTGATCAGCGGTCTTCCAGGGCCGGTTAGGATTGATCAACTCGGTCTTGAACAGGCCGATCACGGTTTCGGCGAGCGCGTTGTCGAACGCGTCTCCGACGATCCCGATCGACGGTGAGACACCGGCGGGGGCGAGGCGGTCGGTGAACGCGATCGAGGTGTATTGGCTTCCGCGATCGCCGCTAACCCGAATTAGGGTTAGCGGCGATTATGCCGAGCCCTGCGTTATGCCGAGGATCGTCGGGATGGCTTGTGCTGGCGGGGTTGCCTGACTGATTCCTCGGCTTAAGGATGGGGTGTCATCGGAGGCTGTAGAGGGTTTGGAGCCGGTCCTCCGTGAGCCGCTCCGTGGCTGGCGAGTCGATCGCGGGCGTTGCCGCATCGACGGCTTGTCGCATCATGTCGACGGTGGCGAACGCGTAGAACGCTGACGTGGTCGACACGTTGTCGTGGCCGAGCAGCCGCATGATGATCGGCAACGGGATGCCCTGCTGGTAGAGGTCCATGGCTTTGGTCTTGCGCAGCATGTGGCAGTGGATGTTCTCGGGAACCGACCGACAGTTCCGGCGGGCGGCCGTGGCGGCGCTCGTGAGCACTGCGGCGACGGTGTCTGTCGACAGCCCGGTCGGTTGGCCGTTGTGAAGGCTGTAGAACACCGGCCGGGTCGCAGGAAGCTGCGCCGTGTCCGGGTGGGACTCGGCGAGGTAGACGCCCAGGTGCTCGATCGTCTTGGCGGTGAGTGGGACGACGCGCCTCTTGCTGCCTTTGCCGGTAAGGACGACGTGCCCGGGTTTGGTCAAGCGCAGATCCTGAAGCGTCAGGGTCGTGATCTCACCGACGCGGGCGGCGGCGTCGTAGAGCAGGATCAGCAGCATCCGGTTCCGGCGCGATTTCGCGGTGCGGCCGGTGAATGCGGCGAGCACGGCTCGTGTCTCGGGTTCGGTGAGGTACTCGATCGGCTTCCGCGCGGCGACCGGCGCCCGTATTGCTTTGGCTGCCTGGCTGAGCGCGACGAGGGTGATGTCCTCGGCGCAGCAGTAGGTCAGGAAGGCTTTGACGGTGGTGAGCCGCAACGCGATGGTCCGCGGCGCGTAGTGCTGCCGGTCGGCCATCCAGGCCAGCCAGCCCTTCAGATGCTGCCGGTCGAAGTGGTCAAAGCTGACGTGGGCGCGGTCGACGTGCTCGTGATCGGCGAGGTAGTGCAGGAAGCATTCCAGGCTGATCCGGTAGGCCTCGATCGTGTTCGGTGAGCGTCGAGCCACCGTGGGCAGGTAGGTGTGCAGGTAGTCACGGGCGAAGCAGTAGAAGTCCGGGGCTCGGGTGGCCGGGTCACGCTTCATCGAACCCGACCTCCGGCAGCAGCGACTGGCTCGCAGCGGTGAGGTGTTCGTAGGCGCGCAGGAACTCCGGCGAGGTGTGGATGTAGTAGAACGTCGACTCGATGCTGCCGTGCCCCATGTAGCGGGCCAGGTAGGGCAGCATCGCCATGACGTCCTTGCCGTGCGCCATCCACCGCTCGACGTTGGCGTAGGCGAGATGATGACGGAAGGCGTAGGGCGTCGGCTGTTGACCTCCCGCCGGCCGCGGGAGACCGGCTTGGTCCCAGATGCGCTGGAAGATCTGGCAGACGGTCGCGACAGTGACCTCGTTGCCGGTCGAGGAGACGAAGAACGTGCCCCGCGACGGGCCGAACCGGGCGCGGCTGACCCGGTCGCAGCCGGCCAGGACCACGGTCACCTCGACGGTCAGCGGCAGCCGTCGGGAGCGGTTGCCCTTGGACGTGACGACGTCGAGGTATCGGTCGCGAAGGTGCACGTGCTCGGGACGCAGCAGCCGGGTCTCCCCGCTCCGCAGCCCGCAGCAGTGCATAAGCGTGAAGAACGCGACCGCCTGCCACCGCCACGGGGACGTGGTGCTCAGGGTTGCCGCGGCCGCGAAGAACGCCTCGATCTCCTCCCTGCTCAGCAGGTAGGGGTGGGCTGGGACGTAAGGGGCCTGCCACCGATCCGACAGGACGTAGGCGTCACGCTGCCCGTGGGCCTGCAGCCACCGGCCGACGTCGCGGATGTAGGACATCCAGGACCGGTAGCGCCCCGATCGGGTCAACTGCTCGCGGACCCACCCCTCGACCGTGTCGCGGTCGAAGACGGTCCGCCCGTGTGCGGTGCAGTAGGCGTCGAACTGCTTCAGGTACCAGATCCTGGAGGCGCCGTAGAAGCCCATCTTCGCCTTGAACGCGAGGTAGGCCTCCAACTGCGGCGCGAACGCGCTGGTGAAACCGGCGGCGCTCATGACCGCGACCCGTCGCGCCCGTCGGGGACGTCAAGGACGCAGTCGAGCAGACGATCCTGATCGACGCTCAGATACAGGTCGGTCGATTCCGGCCTCGCGTGGCCCAGCACAGCCGAGATGGTCGGCAGCGGGACTGCTGCGCGAAGCAGCCTGGTCGCGGCGTTGTGGCGCAGCAGGCGAGTGCCGCCCTTCACGTCGGTGATGCCGGCCTTGGCGAACACAGTGGTGATCACGCAGTGGACAGCGGCGTGATCGGCCAGCCGCCCGTGTGGCGCCACCGAGCGCAGGAACACGTGCTCGTCGGGTGAGTCGGGTCGCTGGTCGAGGACATAGTCGGCGAGCCGGCCGATCAGCAGGTCGCTCAGCGGCACGGTCAGCGGGTTGTGCGTCTTCTGCTGAACGATGCTGGCGGTCCGTGCCCGCCAGTCGATGTCGGCCAGACGCAGGGTGACGATGTCGCACGCGCGCAGCCCCGTCGTCAGCGCCAGCAGGGTGATCGCGGCGTCCCGCGCGCCGATCACCGGTGAAGCGCAAGCCTGGACGACGCGGCGTTGAACGTCGTCGGACAGAGCCGGCAGGATCGCGTGGGACCGCTTGATCCCGGCCAGCCCGACGGCGTCAACCAGGTCCCGGCGGCCGGTGAACTTCAAGAACGGGCGGAAGTTCGACACCACCCAGAACAATGATGAGGTCGCCCAGGTGCCCGTCAGCGAGGCCAGGAAATCCAGCACGCTCGACCCGTCGGCATCGCGGAGACGGCGGATGCCGCGTGACTCCAGAAACACCAGATAGCCGCGGGCCACCCGGCCGTAGGCCTCGCGGGTAGCCGCCGCCAAGGCGCGGTCGGCCATGTCGGCGTCCCACCCGGCAGCCAGTGCGATGAACTCGCGCGAACCCGGTCGGGCACCACCGCCACCGCGCGTGCGGCACGCGAATTCCACCCGACCGGTGCCGACGTAGGAGTCGAAAACCCTGACCAGTCGGCCGAAGTCGAACCTGCGCTGCGCACTGAACCTTCCCGTACGCGGGCTGGTCGTTATCGACGCGAACGCAGCACCCAACGCGGGTGTGTAGACGCCGCCGCGCTGTTCAACGAAGTACGCCAGCGCTTTGATCGACTTCCCGTACTGGCCGATCGTCGACTCCATGTAGCCGGCCGCACGCAACTCCGCGACAACAACCGACCCGATCCCCGTGACCGTCGTGTCCATGGCCGTCTCCTCTCCGCAAGGCGAATGGACACGGCGGACGCTGCCACCAAACCGGAGGAACGTTAACCCGAGGAATCAGTCAGGCAACCCCGCCAGCACAAGCCATCCCGACGATCCTCGGCATAACGCAGGGCTCGGCATAATCGGCGTTCTCTTGATCGTTTTCTCGGAGTCCCTTGTGGCGCAGGGGCTTCGTCGTCGTGGGCATGTCCTCGACGATGCTCATGAGCGTTTGGTGACTGCGGCGGCGCGGTCGGCGCCGAGGCGACGGGCGAGCTGTTCGTTGAGCGCCTGGTTCTCGGCTCGTAGCCGTGCCAGCTCAGCGCGGTAGGCGTGCAGCTGCTGGCGTAGGGACTCGATGCTGGCTCGCTGGCTGGCGGGCACGCTCCGCCCTTGAGCGCGTGGTGACTGGCGAAGCCGGTCGATCTCGGCGAGCAGTTGCGGCTGTCGGTAGAGCCATGACCGCGAGACGCCGGCAGTGTTGGCGACGCCGCGGACGGTGATTGGCTCGCCGCGGCGAGCAAGGGCGCGCAGCGCAGATTGCGCACGACGCAGAGTGTCGTCGTGGCGAGCCTGCGCGGTCTCGCGCAGCCGTTCGATCCGGTCAGGCATGGCCGGGCTGTGCAGGGCGTAGCGCCTCGAGCGAGGCGGTGATCTTGTCCAGGGTGATCAGAACCTTGCGGTGATTGGCGGCCTGCCGTTCGCGCCCGGTTGCCTCGGCGGCGGTGAGCAGTTCGCGGGTGAGCTGGGCCTGCTGACGGTGCACTGGAAGGAACTCGGCGGTCGTCTGAAAATCTGGGCAGGTCAGGCAAGCATTGGGGTGCGGGCAGTCTTGCTGGGGCGGCCGACCGCAGTAGCCGTTGGGCAGCGTGTCGGCCGCTCGGGCGAGACGGTGTTTGACCCATTCGGCATCGGCGGTCACCGCTTGCGGGTCGAAGCCGAGCCGGCGACCCTCAACATCAACTCGTGTCTGGCAGTAGCGCTCGAACTCCGCGCGGATGGTGCTGTCGTGTAGTTGGGCGTAGACGGCGGTCATCTCGGGACTGGCGTGCGTGAGCAGGCGTTGGATGACATGCTGCGGCGCCCCAGCGTTGATCAACCTGGTCCCGAACGAATGCCTGAGCCGGTGAACCGTGACCCGAACCGTGCGGCCCGCTTCGTCGTGCAGGTCGATGTCTCGCTGCCAGACGCTGAACGCTTTGCGCAGCGTGTCGTAGGGCACCGGGGCGCGCGGGTCCGTCCGGGACGGGAACAGCCAGGCCGATCCATCCGGACAGGCAAGGGTGACGTCGCGCTGCTGGTCACGGATCGCCTGCACGGCGCGGGCGGACAGCGGAAGGAGATGCTCGGCGCGCATCTTCGCGCTGGTGAACCGCAGGCACGGCCATCCGGCGCTGTCGATCAGGAGCGGGTCGAACGGGAGGGTGCATGCGTCAGTGGCCCGCAGTCCTGTCTCGGTGATGAGCACGACCAGATGCCGGTAGCGCGGTTGGAGTTTGGCGAGGTTGCTGGTGGCTTCGAGTTGGCTCATGACGAACTCGGGGATGAACCGCGGCAGCCGGTGACGCCGGCTGCGTAACTCGTCCGGGTAGATCACCGCACCTGCTGGGATGGTGGGCACCCACTGGTAACGGCGGTTCTCCTCGAGAAAGGCCCGTACGAATACCCGCGACAGCGTTTTGGTGGATTCGGACAACGGCAACGAGGCCAGCCAGGCGAGGTAGCGCTCCATCAGCGGCCGGTCGACCTGCTCAGGTAACAGCACCGGTGGCGTGCGTTCGCGGAGGAAGCGGGAGAACCTCTTGAACGCGTCCGCTGCGCAGCGGATCGTGTTGAACGCGCAGCCGGTCGCGAGCCGCTGCCGGGCCCAGCGTTTGGCAGCCTCGCGCAGCCACGGCTGAGTGATCTCGGCGAAGCTGATCGCGCCCCGACCACGCGCGGCGGGCACGCCCAGCTCGCTGGCCTGCCAGGCGTCGGCGGCGTAGCGGGATTCGAGGTCGTCCCCGTCGGACGGCACCGTGCGC
>JALZAI010000079.1 GCA_030948475.1 Actinomycetota bacterium | reverse complement strand
GTCCTCAGCTGCGCCGTTGGGTTCAGCCGCCGCCGATGTCGGCCGAGGGCAGACGGCGCCCCGGCACCTGGTTGGGGGCGAGGATCTTCCGATCCCCCGGATAGGGGCGCCGCCAGTTGTGCGCGGCGTACCAGTCCACCCGGTTCAACTGCGCCGGGTTGGCCCGATCCTCGGCGGCGATCGAGCCGCTGAAGTGCTGGTGGGCACTCCAGGCCACCCAGGCGCGGTAGATCCGCATCGCTCGGGCCGGAATCTTGAGCTTCCGGGCGACGCTGGCCGCGCTGGCGTCCGCCGGGGGGACGCCCAGGTCAAGCGGAATCAGGTTCGGCTTGACGTCGTAGGGGGCGAAGTTCGGCTTGTCCGTGAACGCCGAGAACATCGGGACCGCGGCGCGATCCATCTGGTTCATCGGCCGGATGCCGAGGATCTGCTCGATTGTCTTGACCACGTTGACCTGTGAGTAGTAGTTGCGGTTGACCGACCCCGGGTTCGAATAGGGGCTGATCACCAGCGCCGGCGCGCGGTGCCCGTCGACGTGGTCCACGCCGTTCTGGGGATCGTCCTCGACCACGAAGATGGCCGAGTCCTTCCAGAAGCGGCTGTGCGAGATCTCCGAGACGATCCGGCCGAGGGCGAGATCGTTGTCGGCGACCTGGGCCGTCGGATACGGATTCCCGGAACCCAGGCCCGACGTGTGGTTGTCGGGCAACCAGATCGTGTTGAGGTTGGCCAGCTGACCCGACTTGACCGACGCGCGGAACGCGCGCTGCCAGATGTCCGTCCGATACTGGTCGGGGACGTTGAGGTCGAACCTCGGGTAGGCCGGATCGAGGATCGCGTTCAGCGACGGAATGTCCGAACGCGTCTTGTACTTGTTGATCGGGATCGGCAACGGCCCGCTGGCCTTGCCCTCGAGGATCTGCGAGTCCTTGTACCAGAGCCTCCAGGGGGGCGTGCCCGACTTGGGCACCTCGAAGAAGTTCGCGTACTCGCCGAAGGCGGACGAGGTCTTCCCGGCCGCCCCCGCGGCGTTCCAGAGGAAGCCGTTGCGCTGATAGGCCAGAGCGTCACCGCCCTGCGCCGGGTAGGAGCGGTAGAACGCTCCGAACTCCTTCTCGATGTAATCGTTCGCGTCAGCCTGAACGAGCCAGTTGTGGCCGTCCGCCGACAGGGTTCCCTGGTCGTAGAAGTTGTTCAGCAGTCCGAAGCGGTTGGCGAGCGCATGCGCGTTCGGCGTGACGTGCGCGCCGAACTGAGCGAGGCTCGGATCGCCGTTGCCCTTCGCCACGTCACCGAAGACCTGGTCGTAGGTGCGGTTCTCCTTGACGATCAGGAAGACGTGCTTGATCTTCGACGGCAGCCCCAGCTGGGAGGGCACCGCGAGCGGAGCGGCATGCTGAGCCGCCGAGGCACCGAGATGCTCCCAGGCGTTGTTGGCGAAGACCTGATGCGTGTAGTCGCCGAGTGAACCGTCCGCCGGCAGCGGGAACGTGGTGAGGGACCCGGTGTCGTCGTAGGTGTTGTGGCCGGTGGCCGGTTGCGTACCGGGCCCCTGCTCGATGCTCGACGCCGGCCCACGCGCGCCGATGCCCTGGTCGTTGGTGACCTCGAGCTTGCCGATCGCGCTGTCCATCTGCACGCCTACCGGGTACCAGTCCGTGGGCAGCAGACCAACGAACTTGATCGGCGCGGCCGGACCCTGGTACTTGTACTCGGCCAGCGCATTGTCACGGCCGATGCTGACCAGTACGTGATTGGCGTCCGGCATGGTGATCGCGTTCGGGTAGCTGCCGACCTTCGCCCCGGGCACCGGATTGACATTGAAGGTCTGGGTGACTTGCTTGGTCTTGGTGTCGACGATCGACACGCTGTCGTTGTTGGAGTTGGCCACGAACAGCGTCGAGCCGTTCAGGTACAGCGCCGTGGGCTGGAGGCCCACCGGGATCGAGTCGGTCTGCGATCCGCTGTCCAGGTTGACCACGGAGAGCGTTCCGGTGTTCGCGGCACCGGTCGAGGAATTGGACACCACCGGCGTCCCGTCCGACAGGTTGGTGAAGTCTCCCGCTGTGGCCGGTCGCCCGCCCTCGTTGGACACGAACGCCTGGTTGCCGACCAGCACCACCTGACGCGGCGCGTTACCGACGGGGACCTCCTTGACCAGCTTGTCGGTGGCGGTGTCGATCACGCCGAGC
>JALZAI010000282.1 GCA_030948475.1 Actinomycetota bacterium | reverse complement strand
ACCTGAGCCAGCAGCGGCACGCGCGTCCCGGTCGAGATCGACAGCGAGTCCGCGACGGCCTGCCCGCCGCCGGAGCCGAACAGGTCCATCCGTGAGCCATCCGGCAGCTCCAGCCAGCTCATGTTCTCCACGACTCCGACGATCTGCTGGTGCGTCTGCAGCGCGATCGAGCCGGCCCGCTCGGCCACTTCGCGGGCGGCGATCTGCGGCGTGGTCACCACCAGCAGCTCCGCGGACGGGACGAGCTGGGCCACCGAGATCGCGATGTCACCGGTGCCGGGCGGCAGGTCCATAAGCAGGACGTCCAACTCGCCCCAGAACACGTCGGCGAGGAACTGCTGCAGCGCACGGTGCAGCATCGGGCCGCGCCAGACGACCGCGGTATTGCCGGGCGTGAACATCCCGATCGAAATAACCTTCACACCGTGTGCGACCGGAGGCATGATCATCTGCTCGACCTGGGTCGGCTTGCCGGTCACGCCGAGCATCCGGGGGACCGAGAAGCCGTAGATGTCGGCGTCCAGCACGCCCACCGACAGGCCACGTGCGGCCAGCGAAGCGGCCACATTCACCGTCACCGACGACTTGCCGACGCCGCCCTTGCCGGAGGCCACGGCGTAGACCCGGGTGCGTGAGCCGGGCTGGGCGAACGGGATCTCGTTGGCCGGCGCGTCGCCGCGCAGCTGCTGCCGCAGCGCCGTGCGCTGCTCGTCGGTCATCACCCCGAGGCTGACGTCCACGCCGGTGACACCTGCGACGCGGGACACCGCGGCGGTCACTTCCCGGGTCAGCTGCGCCTTCATCGGGCAGCCGGCGACGGTCAGCAGCACGGTCACCGTCACCGTCCCGCCGACGACGGAAATCGATTCGATCATGTTCAGTTCGGTGATCGGACGGTGGATCTCGGGATCGTTGACGGTGGCAAGGGCGGCGCGGATATCGGCTTCAGCAGCATCGGACACGAGCCGATGCTACGGCGCGACGCGATCCGTAGGGTGCGGCCCATGAATGAGGGGACGCGCGCGGTGATCCGGGACTGCCTCGGGGTCGGCCTGGCCGTGGGGTCGTACGGATTCGCGTTCGCTGCCGCGTCAGTGGCCGCCGGGTTGTCGACGCTGCAGACCTGCCTGCTGTCGTTGTGCGCGTTCACGGGGGGCACTCAGTTCGCAGTGGTCGGTGTCGTCGCGGGCGGCGGATCGCTGGCCGCAGCTCTGAGCAGCGGCCTGCTGCTCGGCGCGCGCAACACCCTGTACGCGATGCGCCTCGCCCCGCTACTGCGCGTGCGCGGGCCGCGTCGCCTGCTGGCCGCGCACGGCACGATCGACGAGTCGACCGCGATGGCCGTCGCGCAGCCGACCGACGAACTCGCCCGTTCCGCGTTCTGGTGGACCTTCGGCGCGATCTTCGTGATGTGGAACACGGCGACGCTCGTCGGCGCGCTCAGCGCGGGCGCGATCGGCGACCCATCGAAGTTCGGCCTGGACGCGGTGGTCCCGGCAGCCTTCCTCGCGCTGCTGGCGCCGCGACTGCGGGCCGGACGGATCGAACGTCGGATCGCGGTCGGGGGCGCCGTCATCGCCGCAGCGCTCATTCCGATCACGCCACCGGGGGTTCCGGTACTCGCGGCCACCGCCGCGCTGCTGCTCGCCGCGACGATGCGATGACTCTCTGGTGGCTGGTCATCGGCACCGTCGTCGGCTGTTATGTGCTCAAGCTGGCCGGCTACCTCGTCCCGCCCCGGGTGCTCCAGCACGGACCCACCCGGCGCGCGGTCGAACTGCTGCCGGTGGCGCTGCTCGCGGCTCTGGTGGTCGTCGAGGCTGTCGCGAACGGGCGCCAGTACGACCTGAACGGGCCGCGGCTGGCCGGACTGGCCGTGGCCGCGGTCGCGGTGTGGCGTCGCCTGCCATTTCTCCTGATCATCGTTGTGGCCGCGCTGAGTGCAGCACTGCTGCGGCTGGGGTGAGGATCGGGCACACTCGGCACGGTCGTGTCGAGGAGAGGGGTCGTCCGTGGGGGTTCGACTGCGGCTCGGGTTGGCGAGCGCCCTGATGCTCATCCTGGAGCTGAGCCTGATCCGCTGGCTCGGCGCCAACTTGGTGCACCTTGCGTACTTCTCGAACTTCGTCCTGCTCGGCTCCTTTCTCGGGATCGGTCTCGGCTTCCTGCGCGCCTCGCGGGACGGGCTGCCCGAGCGTCCCCAGCCCTACTACGCGATCGTCGTGCTGCTCGGGCTGATCGGTTTTGTCAGCGCCTATCCGGTGACGGTCGACCGGCAGAGCGGCGACATCGTCTTCTTCACGAGCGTCGGCACCTCCGGACCGCCGATCTCGCTGGTGCTGCCGGCCGTCTTCCTCTCGGTCGCAGCCGTCACCGCAGGTCCGGCCGAGATCGTGGGCGGGTGCTTCCGGCACCTCCCGCGCCTGGACGCGTACCGCTTCGACCTGATCGGCAGTCTCTGCGGCATCGTCGCCTTCACCGTGCTCTCGCAGTTCGGCTCGCCGCCGCTGGTCTGGTTCGGCATCGTCGGCGTGCTGTTCGTGGTGCTGCTCGGGCGCAAGGCGGTCGGCGTGAGCGTCACTCTGCTGATCGCGCTGGCATTGCTGTTCGTCTATCCGCTGCGCCACGACACGGGCGTGTTCTGGTCGCCCTACTACAAGGTGTCCACCCACGCCGAGCCCGACGGGCGTGGCGGGACGGCGTACTCGGTGTCGGTCAACGGCATCCCGCACCAGCGGCTGACCTCGGTGCGAACCCGCGAGGCCGAGGAGCCGTACTACCTCGAGCCTTACCGCAGCATCCCGCACCGGCCGGGACGGGTACTGATCGTCGGAGCAGGTACGGGCACCGATGTCGCCATCGCGCTGAGCCAGGGCGCGACGCACGTCGACGCGGTCGAGATCGACCCGACCCTGCAACGCTTCGGCAGCCAGAACGAGCCGGACCACGCCTACGCCGACCCACGGGTGAGCGTGCACATCAACGACGGGCGCGCGTTCCTACAGCAGTCGTCGCAGAAGTACGACCTGATCCTGTTTGCGCTGCCCGACTCGCTCACACTGGTCTCGGGGGCGAGCTCGCTGCGTCTGGAGAGCTACCTGTTCACCCTGCAAGCAGCGCAGACGGCACGCGCGCACCTGGCGCCCGGCGGCGCGTTCGCGATGTACAACTTCTACCGCGAGCAGTGGATCGTCGACCGTCTCGCCGGGACGCTGGCCGACGCGTTCGGCCATCCGCCGTGCGTGTTCGCCGTCCCGCAGATCACCGCGTTGGCCGTACTCACAGTCGGGCGCACCACCGCAGACCAAGTGTGTGGAACGACGACCTGGATCCGGCCGGCCTCGACGCCCGCGCCTGCCACCGACAACCAACCCTTCGTTTACCTGCGCCATCCCGGAATCCCGGGGCTTTACCGGTTGACCCTGCTCATGATCATCCTGATCAGCGTGCTGGCGGTCGGGTTCGTCCTCGCGCTCAACGCCGTGCAGTCCGGACCCGGCGCCGCCCGCAGGCTGCGCGGCCAGGCGCGACAGATGTGGGGGTTCCGCGACCTGTTCCTCCTCGGCGTCGGATTCCTCCTGCTAGAGACCAAGAGCGTCACCGGCTTCGCCCTGCTGTTCGGAACGACCTGGCTGGTCAACGCTTTCGTGTTCGCCGGGGTGCTGCTCGCTGTCCTCGCCGCCGTCGAGTTGACCGCGCGCGGGCCGACCCCGCCCGTCCCGGTGATGTACGGCGTGTTGCTCGGCGGGCTCGCGCTGTCCTGGGCGGTACCGCCGAGTTTCCTACTCGGACTCGACGAGTGGGTGCGCGTGGTCGTCGCGGTGGCGATCGCGGTGCTGCCGATCTTCGCAGCGAACGTGATCTTCGCGAAACGCTTCGCGGCGACGTCCGACGCCCCGCTGGCCTTCGGGACGAATCTGCTCGGCGCCATCCTCGGTGGCTGCCTCGAATACCTCTCGCTCGCGTTCGGCTACCGGGCGTTGCTCATCGTCGCAGCGGTGGTCTACGTCCTCGCCTTCGCCATCCGCCCACGGGATCCGGAGCCAGCGCCGGTGCCGGTGGGCGAGCTCACCAACGCCTGATCAGTCCTCGGACGTGCCGCGGTCCCTGCCGTCGCGGTGCTCGCGCGCGAGCTCGGAGCGCAGGAAGTCGCGCGTCGCCACCTCGCCCAACGCCATCCGCACCGAGGCGATCTCGCGGGCCAGGTACTCCAGATCGGCCTTGGACGAGCGCGCCTCGTCGCGGTCGGCCTCCAGGTTGACCCGGTCGCGGTCGTCCTGCCGGTTCTGCGCGAGCAGGATCAAGGGCGCTGAGTAGGCCGCCTGCAGCGACAAGATCAGGGTGAGGAACAGGAACTGGTACTTGTCGAAGTGCGGCAGCCCAGGGAGTGTGTTGAACAGGATCCACAGGACGATCACCATCGACTGGATGACGAGGTATCGCCCGGTACCCAGGAAACGCGCGATGCGCTCGGTCAGCCGTCCGAACGCGTCGGCGTCATAGCGCAACCGGGGTCCGCGCTCGACCTTCGGCTGGTCGAGACGCGAACGCATCTCAGCCATTGCCGACCGCCCGGTCCGCATCGCGCCACCCCTCCGGCAGCAGGTGGTCGAGGACGTCGTCAACGGACACGGCGCCGAGCAGGCGGTCGCGGTCGTCGACGACCGGCGCTGCGACGAGGTTGTACAGGGCGAGGTGGCGGGTCACGTCCTCGATGGACTCGCCCGGGCGCAGCGATCCGGTGTCCTTCTCGCAGATACCGCTGACCAGCGAGGACGGCGGCTCGCGCAGCAGCCGCTGCAGGTGGGCCGTGCCGAGGTACTTGCCGGTCGGAGTGGCCTGTGGGGGACGCACGACGAACACCTGGGCGGCGACGGCGGGAGAAAGCTCGGGATTGCGGACGAGCGCCAGCGCCTCGGCCACCGTTGCGTCGGGAAGCAGGACGACCGGCTCGGAGGTCATCAGGCCGCCCGCCGTGTAGTCGGCATAGCTCATCAGCCGGCGGACCGGCGCGGCGTCCGCAGGCTCCATCAGTTCGAGCAGGCGCTGCTGATCGGCCGTCGCCATCTCGCCGAGCAGGTCCGCCGCGTCGTCGTCGTCCATCGCCTCCAGGACGTCCGCGGCGCGCTCGTCGTCGAGCGAGGCGAGCACCTTGACCTGGTCGTCCTCGTCCATCTCCTGCAGGACGTCGGCGAGCCGCTCGTCGTCGAGTGCTGCGACGATTTCGAGGACGCGCTTGTCGGGCATGTCGGTGAGGGCGTGCGCGACGTCGGCGGGGCGCAGGTCCGAAAGCGTGGCCAGCAGCGCATCGGTGCCCTGGTTCCTCTCGGGCAGGGCCAGGCCGTCGACCTCGTTCCACTCGACCTGGGAGAGCTGGCCTCGGCGTCGGGCCAGGCGCGGGGCGGTCGTGCGCACCGCGAGCCGCGAGATCACCCAGTCCCGGGTGCGGTTCGGCTCCATGCCCAGGTCGACCACGACCGCCGGGGCGCCGGTCTCGCGGACGGTGACGCTGCGATCGAGCAGCTCGGCCAGCACGAGCGTCTCGCTGGGACGGCGCTCGAAGCGCTTCATGTTGATCGTCCCCGAGGACAGCACCACCTGATCGGGCTCGATGCGCGTGGCCCGTCCCATCGGGACGAAGATGCGGTGGCGCTGTTGCATTTCCACGACCAGGCCGAGGATGCGCGGCGGATTGCGGTCGGCCCGCAGTGCGGTGACCGCGTCGCGGACCTTGCCGAGCTGGTCGCCGCTGGGATCGAAGACACCGATGCCGGCGAGCCGCGCGATGAACACGCGCGACGCCGAACTCATCGGTACCCCCGAGCCACGTGTGCAGGTTAGTCGCTGGAAAACAATCGTTGGGGCAAGCTGGCCGGATGAGCCAACCGCTGCGTCCCCGCCGATCCTGTCTTGCCGTGCCGGGCAGCAACCCGCGCTTCCTGGAGAAGGCAAAGGGGCTCGACGCCGACCAGGTGTTCCTCGACCTCGAGGATGCCTGTGCGCCGCTGGCCAAGCCGGGGGCGCGCAAGAACATCGTCGCGGCCCTCAACGAGGGCGGCTGGGGCGACAAGCTCCGCGTCGTCCGGG
>JALZAI010000049.1 GCA_030948475.1 Actinomycetota bacterium | reverse complement strand
ATGGTCTGGTCCAGAGCGCTCTTGGGCACTACCACCTGGTTGGAGCCGGGGGGCGTCTTGGACGTGTCCTGCTTGATGTCGGCGGCGCTACAGGGCGGCACCACGATCGTCAGGTCGCTGGTCTGCTTGGGCACCACGACGGTGCGGGTTCCGGGCGCCTGGAGGGCCATGGACACCGGGTCCGGCGGCTTGGCCGACATCTTCTTGGAGCCGCACGCGCTGAGCCCGACGGCGAGCGTTCCCACGATAAGCACCGCGACCGCTGACCTCATCCCCACCCTTCCTCTGTGACGGCGCCCTTCGCCCGTCGGTTAGGAAGCGCCTTTTCCGCAAACCGCGCGCGGTAAACGGGCGGTGCCGGTGTGGAGTCGGGGTGCCCGGATTCGAACCGAGGATCTCTCGCCCCCAAAGCGAGCGCGATACCAGGCTTCGCTACGCCCCGTCACGAGGAGTGTAGGCGCCAGTCGCCCTCCTTGATGTGGTCGATCCACGCCTGCAGCCGCGACCGGAGGGCCGTGTCGTACACCGTCACCGTGAGCACCCCCAACTCAGACCGCCACGTGCGACCAGTCAGCTGCCCGCTGTTGGACTTGCGCTGCATCACGATCGTCGCCCCATCAATCCCCAGGAACCGTCCCCACGATCGCAGCTCGTCCAGATCCTGGTCGGCGTGATACTGGATCGAGTAGATCAGCGGCTTTGCGGTCAGGGCGGCCAGCCACCGAGCACTCAGCGTGACGACCCGCGGATCCGAGTAGCAGATCTGGACGCGGTTGCGGTTGCGTTTCCCGCCCTCGGCGATGTACAGGACGACGAAGTCCCGAAACGTCCGATCGGCCGCCAGCGTCTCGAACTCGGCCGCGCCCTGAGCGTACGCCTCCTCCCGCAGCCGCTGGTACTTGGCCTGCATCGCCGCTACGCGCTTGGCCTGCCCCGGCCGTCGAGCGCGGCTTTCCCAGCGGGATGTCCTTGATCCACTCATAGATCGTTGTCCGCGGCAGGACCAGCCGCTCCACGATCTCGTCGAGAGTCATGCGCCGTTGCACCCGAAGCTCGCGAGCTCTCAACCGGAGGTACTCGGGATAGCCCATGATCAGAACGTATGTATGGGGTATCTGCTTCGCTCAAGTAGGGGTACTTTGAGCGGAATCGCGTGATGTTCCGGCTCGTCCGTGTTGTCCTCCGAGGAGTCGATGCAGCGGGATCGGTTCGGTAGCGATGACTTCTTGCAGCAGCCGGTAGAACAGCAGGCCGCGGTGACGTGAGTGGCGGCGGTTGTAGCGGAAGGTGAACTCGTCGAGGTAGTAGTCGAGCTGGTGGGCTTGGACGCCGCCTTGGTAGGTGCCCAGCAGCCAGCGCTTGAGCAGCGCGAAGGTGCGGTGCACGTGCGGCATCACCATCGAGGCGGTCAGCCCGGTGCGCGAGACGATGATCGGGTCGTGCGCGTAGCCGAGACCGTGAAGGCTGCGATAGGACGGCAGGCCGTCGGTCCTGACGCGGGTTCCACGCTCGACTGCGTCGAGCACGAACTGCTCGATCGGTGCGCGGCTGGCCGACGGGATCCGGCTCATCCGGATCCGCCCGGCGTACTCGTTGCCGGCTTGGTTGGTGCGGACCTCAACTGCGCAGATCACCAGTGATTTCGCGAAGGTTTGCCGGCCGTCGACGCCGGATTCCTCACCGCCGACATAGCTCTCATCGATCTCGACAACCTCGTTGAGCTGGTCGCGGCCGGGGCGGACCATCGCGCGGCGCAGCTTGTGCATGTGCGCCCACGCGGTCTCATAAGACCGCAGGCCCAGCAGCCGCTGTAGCCCCATCGCTGAGAGCCCGTGCTTCTGGTTGGTCAGCTGCCAGATCGACATAAACCACGACACCAGCGGCGTCCGGGTCCCGGCCAGCACCGTGCCCGCGGTCACCGACGTCTGCCGACCACACCCACCGCACGCCCACAATCCACGCTTGGTCTTCCATGCCTCCCCAGACGCGCATGCCGGGCAGCGAAACCCGGCCGGCCACCGGACCCGCTCCAGGTAACTCAGACAGGCCCGCTCATCCGGAAAGAACGCCAAGAACTCCGGCCAATCACGCGGATAGTCGATCCCCGCGACGGGCATCACCGCAGCGTCCGTTATCGCCATCTACCACTGAATACACAACCTACTGGACGGAAGCAGATACCCCACACAAGCGTTCCCTCAACCGAGAATCGAACAGGAGTCACGTGGGGCCGCCGTTTCACTTCCTGCCTCTGACACACAGGGGCGCATCGCGCGTTCAGCTCCACGCGAGGAAGCCGAAGAGGCCTGCTCCCCCCAAGGCCGCGCACCGGTGCTTGCACATCATTGCCAACGGTCGGGTGGATGCAGAAGTCCCATTCGAACCCGGCGACGCTTCTGGATCCACGAATCACCGGCAGTCTCAACCCGGTCTGAGACTAGCCCGAGACTGCCGGTTTCGGCTGAATGCGGCCACCAGCTTCCGGCCTCGCGAGTGCCCCGACCGGGTGCGAAAATGATCAGCGGGACGTCGGAGCGCATGTCGCAGTAAGCGTTGGCTAGCCCGGATCGTTCATGAAACAGTTGCGGCCCCGATGGTCGGGGCCGCTTGACTGTCCGCCTGAGCAGGCATTGTGCGGGTTGCTGATGCTCGCAGGGCCGACTCGGGAGGATCACCTTGAAGGTGACGCACGCTGGGCGCCAGATCACGGTAAACGTGAGCGCGGACGGAGACGGTCTTGTGTCGCATGCCGGCAGCGCGCTGCTGGCGCAGGT
>JALZAI010000031.1 GCA_030948475.1 Actinomycetota bacterium | reverse complement strand
GACCTGTTCGACGACGTGCTCGGCGATCTGCGGCATGTACCGCGCCATCCGCTGCTGCTGACTCGCTTCGGACTACCCGCGCTCGCGCCGGTGACCGCGCTGGCCCGGACAATCTTCCGTGATCCGCCAGCGCGCGCCTTGTTCGCCGGCGTCGGTGCGCACTCGATGCGCAGCCTCGGCGCCCCGCTGACGTCGGCGTTCGCGCTTGTGCTGGCCGTCAGCGCGCACGCGAGCGGCTGGCCGGTCATCGAGGGGGGCAGTGGGCAGCTCACCGACGCGCTGGTCAGGCGGCTCGTGGATCTCGACGCCGAGTTCGTCTGCGGACAGCCGATCACCTCGTTTGGCGAGCTTCCGGACGTGCCGGTGACGATGCTCGACCTCACCCCCCGCCAACTGCTCGAGATCGCGGGCGACGCCCTGCCCGCTCGGTACCGGCGGGGCGTGCAGCGCTTCCGATACGGACCCGGCGTGTTCAAGATCGACTACGCGCTGAGCGAGCCGGTGCCGTGGGCGAGCGAGCGCTGCCGCCGCGCCGCCACCGTCCACCTCGGCGGAACGCTCGAGGAGATCGCGGCCAGCGAGGCGGCGGTCGAGGCCAGCCGGCACAGCGAGCGCCCCTTCGTGCTCGCCGTGCAGGCCACCGTCCCCGATCCGAGCCGGGCGCCCGTCGGTCGGCACACTTTGTGGGCCTACTGCCACGTCCCGGCCGGCTCGACGCTCGACCGCACCGCCGCCGTCGAAGGGCAGCTCGAACGATTTGCGCCAGGCTTTCGGGACGTGGTGCTCGCGCGGGCGACTCGCACCGCCGCCGAGTACCAGGCCTACGACGCCAACTTCGTCGGCGGCGACATCAACGGCGGACGGGCCGGAGTCTTCCAGGCCGCACTCGGGCCGGTCCCGCAGTGGTCGCGCTACCGCACGCCGCTGCGTGGGGTGTACCTGTGCTCGTCATCCACTGCGCCAGGGGGCGGCGTCCACGGGATGTGTGGCCAGAACGCCGCGCGCGAGGCGCTGCGGAAGGGCTAGGACCGTTCGATGTCAACGTTTCCGTCGGCGAGCCGGACCGTGACCGTCATCGGCGCACCGGTCGCGCCGGCGGGCGGGTCGATCGTCCGGTTGAAGTTGAACCCGCCGGAGTGCGTTCCGGCACCGCCGTTGAACTCCTGGCCGTCGACGTTCAGATTGCCGAGGTGCACATTGGCGTCCACGGTGAGGTTGAGTGTCTTCGGCGCGAGGACCCGTACCTGCCCGGCCGCCATCGTGATGCTCACCTCGCGGGGTTGACTTTGTGGCACCAGCTTGCGCAGGTCGAGCGTGCCCTGCCCGACGGCGAGCCGGTAGTCCGCCGCGGGCGCGGCGGTTGGACGCCACTGCCGTTCCCCGGTGCCGTCGTGCAGGCTGGCGCGCGTCCCGGCGAAAGCGACCAGCCCGGCGACGATCGGGATCAGCAGGATGGCGAAGCTCCAGGGGGTGCGGCGCAGCGCCGCACCGACCAGCAGACCGACGAGCACGATACCGAGCGCTGCCCACAAATACGCCGGAATGATGATTCCGACCGCGGCGTCGACCAGGCCGAGCACGACGATAGTGCCGACGAGGGCGCCGAGCGTGGCCAGGCGCACGGGAGCGGCGCGGCGCCGACGGGTGCGGGAAGCCTCGAACGACTCGCTCAGCCAGCCGCGCGTGGGCGAAACCGAAACCTGCTCGGTGCCGTCCTTAGTCAGGCTCACCGGCGCCGGTGGGTCCGCGTGCCAGCCGCGCCGCGTGAAAGCGAAGACGAGCAGCGCGACCACGGCGATCACCGGGAAGAACGGGCCGGGCGCCCACCAGCTGAACGCGACCAGCCAGAGCACGATGCCCGCGCCGACCGCCACGAGCCAGAACGGGATCTGACGTCGGCGCAGCGCGGCGATCCAGCCGTCGACCGCGGCCTTCTCCGTGCCGGCGTCGGGAATGGCCGCCCAAGACAGCAGGTAGGCCAGGATGCCCGCTCCGCCGAAGAAGGCCGACGTCGCGAACAGGACCCGGAAGAGCACTGGGTCGACACCGAAGTACTCGCCGAGTCCCCCGGCCACACCAGCTCCGACGCGGTCGGTACGGCTGCGTCGAAGGCGCCGGGTCGGCGCGGTGGGAGGAAGTGGTGGCGGGTTGCCGCCCAGCTCAGTAGTAGTCATGGCACGAGAATGCTGCCGCACCGACCTGGGACGCATCGGGTGCCGCCCTGAATCGAACCCTGATCCTGCGGCTCAGGGTGGAGCCTGATGCGAGCGTGCGCCGCAGGCCGGATGATTGCATGGATGAGCAGTGCCCTGCCTACCGTGCGTCGGCTGTACCGGCTGCCCGACCGCGGCATCGCCGGCGGCGTGGCTGCCGGTATCGCCGAACACATGGGTGTGCGTGCGCGCGTCATCCGGCTGGCGTTCTTCTTCCTCAGCGCCGCGGGCGGCTTGGGGCTCGCGCTCTACGGCGCGTACTGGATCGTACTTCCGGTCTCGCCCGACGCCGGACGCCCGCGGGTGCCGCGCTGGCTCGAGTACGTCCTGGCCGGGTTGCTCGCCGTGGTAGCGATCGGCGTGATCGTCACCAGGCTGCCCGCAGGCGGGTTGTTCCTGCCGACCTTGCTAGCCTGCCTCGGCGGAGCCTTGATCTGGCGGCAGGCGTCCGACCCGGACCGCGACCGGCTGCGCCTGCTGTCGCGCACCTCCCTGCTTGCGGGTGGGACGGACCGGCTGGGCCGCATCCGGCTCGCCGCGGGCGCCGCGCTGGTCGTATCGGGCGGGCTGCTTGTGCTGGCCAGGGCGAACGTGTCGGCGATCCGGGACGGGCTAATCGCCATGATCGTCACCGTCATCGGACTTGCGTTGGTGACCGGACCATGGTGGATGCGGTTGATGTCCCAGCTCGGCGCCGAGCGCAGCGAACGGATTCGCACCCAGGAGCGCGCGGATATCGCCGCGCATCTGCACGACTCGGTGCTGCAGACACTGGCCTTGATCCAGCGCAACGCCGGGTCGCCGCGCGAGGTCGCCCGGCTGGCGCGCGGTCAGGAGCGTGAGCTGCGCACCCTGCTCTACGGCCAGCGCACCGCGTCCGGGCAACTGGCCGACGAGCTGCGCCGCGCCGCGGCCGAAGTCGAGGACGCGTACGCGATCTCGGCCGATGTCGTCGCCGTCGGCGACATCGAGATGACCGAGCAGCTCGACGCCGCGGTTGCCGCGGCCCGTGAGGCGCTGGTCAACGCGGCCAAGCACTCCGGGGTCACGTCGGTGTCGCTCTACGCCGAGGTCGAGCCGGACGAGGTGAGCATCTTCGTCAAGGACCGCGGTGTCGGCTTTGACCCGGACGAGATCGCCGACGACCGGCAGGGTGTGCGCGGGTCGATCGTCGCCCGCATCGAGCGTCACGGTGGCAAGGTCACCGTGACGAGTCAGCAAGGGAGCGGGACGGAGATCGCGATCAGGATGCCGACATGACCACGACTGTCGTGCTCGTCGACGACCACGGCATGTTCCGGGCGGGCGTGCGCGCCGAGTTGGGCGAGCGGGTCACCGTCGTAGGCGAGGCGGGTGACCCGATGTCCGCGGTGGCGACGATCCGCGCGACGCGGCCAGACGTCGTACTGCTCGATGTGCACATGCCCGACGGTGGCGGCCTGGCCGTCCTCGAGGCGATCGGCTCATCGCTCCCGGACACGCGGTTCCTCGCCCTGTCGGTGTCCGACGCCGCCGAGGACGTCATCGCCGTGATCCGAGCCGGTGCCCGCGGTTACGTCACCAAGACGATCTCGTCCGCCGACCTCGCCGATGCCATCAACCGGGTTGCGGACGGGGACGTGGTGTTCAGCCCGCGGCTGGCCGGATTCGTCCTAGACGCCTTCCGCGAGGCTCCGGTCGCCGTGCCGGCGGGACGTACGGCCGACAGCGAGCTCGACCAGCTCACGCCACGCGAACGCGAGGTGCTGCGTCTGCTCGCCCGGGGCTACGCGTACAAGGAGATCGCCGCGGAGTTGTTCATTTCGATCAAGACCGTCGAGACGCACGCGTCCAACGTGCTGCGCAAGCTGCAGTTGTCCAGCCGACACCAGCTGACCCGCTGGGCCGCCGACCGACGCATTGTGTGAGCGAAGCTTGCGAGCGAACTGGTGTTGTCGGGCTTTGCCGGCCGAACGAGCGCCGCGAGGCTCGGACGTCTGACTGACACAGCTCAGCGAGCGCCGCGGCAAACCTGCAGGACGGCGTCGGCCAGGTTCGGTCCGTCCGCGCCGAGGCCGTCGCGGTAGGCAGCGAGCACCACTCGCTCGCGGCCGAGCTCGACGCGGGTGCCACCGGCGTTGATCCGCGCGGTCTGGATGCGGCGCGACACGTGGGTGCGTTCGGCAACCAGTCGGATGATCGCTTCGTCGAGCGCGTCGATCTGCCGGCGCAGCACCGGGATCGCGTCTGCGCCCTGCGTGTCGGTGGTGGCGGTGCTCATCATTGGTCCGTCCTCGGTGGAATGTCTCGGGCGGCTCGAGCCCCGGCACGACGAACGCCCCGGAGGCTCTCGGCCCGGGGCGTCGGTGTGGGTGAGTGATCAGCCAGCTACGACGGGCACCGAGCGGTACCCGTAGAAAAACTCGTAGCTCTGGCGTAGCACGAGACGATCATGGCACGCCCGTCCACTCTGCGGCAAGCTGGTCCCACACCGTGAGACGCGTTGGCGAGAGGCAGGCGGCCACTGACGGTGGGCCGACGTAGGCTGGGCGCCGACATGACCAGCGACGTCGACCGGCTCGTCGAGATGACCACCGAACCCGCCGAGGCTCGTCCGCGTCCCCGGATCGCGGTCGATCCGGCAACCCTGCTGGACGGCTTGAACCCGCCGCAGCGTGCGGCCGTGGTGCACCAGGGCGCCCCGTTGCTGATCGTGGCCGGAGCGGGTTCGGGTAAGACGCGGGTGCTGACGCACCGGGTCGCGTACCAGCTAGCAGAGCGTGGCGCACGCCCCGGCGAGATTCTCGCGATCACCTTCACCAACAAGGCCGCCGGCGAGATGAAGGAACGTGTCGCGAAGCTCGTCGGCCCGCGTGCCAAAACGATGTGGGTGTCGACATTCCACTCGATGTGCGTGCGCATCTTGCGAAACGACGGCAAGGTGCTCGGGCTCAAGTCGTCCTTCTCGATCTACGACGCCGATGACTCCAGACGGCTGATGACGATCGTAGGGCGCGAGCTCGATCTCGATCCCAAGCGCTACCCAGCCCGCTCGCTTGCGGCACAGGTCAGCAACCTCAAGAACGAGTTGGTCACCGCCGACGCATGGGCTGAGAAGGCCGGCAATGCCCACGAGAAGGTGCTCGCCGAGGCGTACACCCGCTACCAGCGCCGACTCGTCGAATCGCACTCGCTCGACTTCGACGACCTCATCATGTCGACCGTCGTCTTGTTGCAGAACCACCCCGCGGTGGCCGAACACTACCGGCGCCGGTTCCGGCACGTCCTCGTCGACGAGTACCAGGACACCAACCACGCGCAGTACGTCCTCGTCCGTGAGCTGACCCAGGGTGAGGATCCGGCGGAGCTCGCCGTGGTGGGCGATGCGGACCAGTCGATTTATGCCTTTCGCGGCGCCACCATCCGCAACATCCTCGAATTCGAACGGGATTACCCCGACGCGACGACAATCCTGCTCGAGCAGAACTATCGCTCGACGCAGCACATCCTCACCGCCGCGAACGCGGTCATCGCGCGCAACCCCGACCGCAAGCCGAAGAACCTGTGGTCGGACGCGGGACACGGCGAGAAGATCGTCGGGTACGTCGCCGAGAACCAGCACGACGAGGCGGCATGGGTCGCGCAGCGGATCGAGGAGCTGTCCGACTCGGAGCAGGCGGTCGCGTCCGACGTCGCCGTCTTCTACCGCACCAACGCGCAGTCGCGGGTGTTCGAGGAGGTGTTCATCCGGATCGGCCTGCCGTACAAGGTGGTCGGCGGCGTGCGCTTCTACGAGCGCAAGGAGATCCGCGACGCGCTCGCCTACCTGCGCGTGATCGCGAACCCCGACGATGTGGTGTCGCTGCGCCGCATCCTCAACACGCCTCGACGTGGCATCGGCGACCGAGCCGAACGGGCCGTCGACACGTTCGCCGAGCGTGAGCAGCTCTCGTTCGGGTCCGCGCTGGAAGTCGCCGATCTTTCGATCGGTCTCGCGCCGCGTTCGCTCAATGCGATCCGCGACTTCACCGAGCTGATGACCGGCCTTCGGGCCGTACTCGCCTCGCCCGACGGCACGCCGTCGTCCATTCTCGAGGCAGTGCTCGACCGCACCGGCTACCTGCGCGAGTTGGAGGCAAGCCGCGACCCGCAGGACGAGGGACGGGTGGACAACCTGCGCGAGCTGGTGTCGGTCGCGCGCGAGTTCGAAGAGCAACGGGCGGGGACGGACGAGGCTACCTCGCTGGACGCGTTTCTGGAGCAGGTGTCGCTCGTGGCCGACGCCGACTCGGTCCCCGACGCCAGCGGCGGGGTCGTGACACTTATGACGCTGCACACCGCCAAAGGGCTGGAGTTTCCCGTCGTGTTCCTCACCGGTCTCGAGGAGGGCGTCTTCCCGCATATGCGGGCGCTGGGCGATCCGGACGAGCTGGCCGAGGAGCGCCGGCTGGCCTACGTCGGCATTACCCGGGCGCGGGAGCGGCTGTATATGTCGCGGGCGTTGTCGCGATCGGCGTGGGGCGCGCCGATGTGGAACCTGCCGTCGCGTTTCCTGGACGAGATCCCCGCCGAACTCGCAGTGTGGACGGGTGCGGTTGCGCGCGAGCCGTTCGTGAACCGGTACGACGACGACGATGCTGGCCCGTCCAAGTACGGCGACCACGGCTACCGCAGCGGCGGACGGCGTTCGGCACCGTCCGCCCAAGACCAGCTGGCCTCGTCTCGGTTGGGTCGCGGGGGTCTGCGCGGCGGCGTCGGCAACCGGGCCGTCCCGTCGCTGTCACCCGGCGATCGGGTGACCCACGACGCCTGGGGCATGGGAGCGGTCGTCGACACCCGCGGCGCGGGCGACGGGGCGCAGGCAAGGATCGATTTCGGCGAGACCGGGCTGAAATGGTTGATGCTGCGCTATGCCCCCATCCAGAAGCTTTAGTCCGCGCCGACGCAGCCGCATCGCACCGCCGTCGAGCACGTTCGAGTCGCTCGTGCGCTCGGCGCCTTTCCGGGGGGTAGCCGTCCTCGCCGCTCGGCGCGAGCGAGCGTCCGAACGCGCAGGCTGTGCGACGCCGGCCTGGGCCGGTCGCGGTGCGCGGCAGAAGCCCGGCGTTTCATCGGCTGTGACCGCGGCATACCCTGCACGTCGTGGGAGAACGCCTGCGGATCGTCATCGCCAAACCCGGTTTGGACGGCCACGACCGCGGCGCCAAGGTCATTGCGCGGGCGCTGCGCGACGCCGGCATGGAGATCGTGTACACCGGCTTGCACCAGACGCCCGAGCAGATCGTGCAGACCGTGATCCAGGAGGACGCGGACGCGGTCGGGGTCTCCGTGCTCTCCGGCGCGCACATGACCCTGTTCTCGAAGATGCTGGAGCTCATGAAGCAGCAGGACGTCGACGACGTGATCGTTTTCGGAGGTGGCATCATCCCTGCGGCGGATATCCCGCAGCTGGAGCGCGCCGGTGTCGCGAAGATCTTCACGCCCGGCACGTCCCTCGATGAGGTGGTCGAGTGGGTACGCACCAATGTCGGCGCCAACGCGTGAACCAATAAGAAGGGGTCTGCTCAGCGTGGATCTGTTCGAGTACCAGGCCAGGCAGGTGTTCGGTAGGTACGGCGTGCCGGTGAACCTAGGTGAGGTCGCGACCACGCCGGACGAGGCAAAGGCGGTCGCCGAGAGGCTCGGTGGCGTCACTGTCGTGAAGGCGCAGGTCAAGGTCGGCGGACGCGGCAAGGCCGGCGGCGTGAAGCTCGCCAAGACGCCTGAGGACGCCAAGGCCAACGCGGCGCAGATCCTGGGAATGGACATCAAGGGCCACACGGTGCACTGCGTTCTCGTCGATCCGGGCGCGGAGATCGCGCAGGAGTACTACGTGTCCTACCTGCTCGACCGCGCCAACCGCACCTTCCTCGCGATGGCGTCCTACGAGGGCGGCATGGAGATCGAGCAGCTCGCCGCCGAGCGTCCCGAGGCTCTCGCGAAGGTGCCTGTGGACGCGGGCGACGGCGTCGATCTGGCCAAGGCACGCGCGATCGCGAAAGCCGCGAAGTTCCCCGCCGAGCTGATCGACCCCGTGGCGGACGTTCTGGTGAGTCTGTGGCAGGCCTTCGTCGGCGCGGACGCGACGCTGGTCGAGGTCAATCCATTGGCCAAGCTCGCAGACGGAAGCATCGTCGCTCTCGACGGCAAGGTCACCCTCGACGACAACGCCGGGTTCCGCCAGCCGGACAACGCGTCGTTCGAGGACACCGCCGCAGCCGACCCGCTGGAGCAGAAGGCCAAGGACAAGCATCTGAACTACGTCAAGCTGGACGGAGAGGTCGGCATCATCGGCAACGGCGCGGGACTTGTCATGTCGACTCTGGACGTGGTCGCCTACGCCGGCGAGAAGTACGGCAACGTCAAGCCGGCGAACTTCCTCGACATCGGCGGTGGCGCCAGCGCGGAGGTCATGGCCAACGGGCTCGACATCATCCTCAATGACCCGTCGGTGCGTAGCGTGTTCGTCAACGTGTTCGGCGGAATCACGGCGTGCGACGCGGTGGCCAACGGTATCGTCGGCGCCCTCCAGCTGCTCGGGGACGAGGCGAGCAAACCGCTCGTCGTCCGCCTTGACGGCAACAACGTGGTCGAGGGACGTCGCATCCTCACCGAGGCGGCGCACCCGCTCGTCACGATGGTCGACACGATGGACGACGCGGCCGACAAGGCTGCCGAGCTGGCCCACGCCGCGGCAGCGCCAACTTCGACCGAGTCCGGAGCCTGAAAACGATGTCGATCTTCCTCGACGAACAGTCCACGATCATCGTCCAGGGCATGACCGGGTCGGAGGGGACCAAGCACACCCGCCGCATGCTCGCGTCCGGCAGTAACGTCGTCGGCGGGGTCAACGCCCACAAGGCCGGGACCAAGCTCGAGTTCGACGGGGACACTCTGCCGGTGTTCGGCACCGTGGCCGAGGCGATGGCCGAGACCGGTGCGAATGTGACGGTCGGCTTCGTCCCGCCCGCATTCGCCAAGGACGCGGTGATCGAGGCGATCGACGCCGCCATCTCGCTTGTCGTCGTGATCACCGAGGGCATCGCCGTCCACGACACTGCCGCCTTCTGGGCCTATGCGCAGGGCCGGTCCAGCCGGATCATCGGCCCGAACTGCCCCGGCGTGATCAGTCCGGGCAAGGCCAATGCCGGGATCATCCCGGCCGACATCGCCGAGTCCGGGCGCATCGGCCTGGTCTCGAAGTCCGGAACCCTGACCTACCAGATGATGTACGAGCTGCGCGACATCGGGTTCTCGACCGCGGTCGGGATCGGCGGCGACCCGATCATCGGCACCACCCACATCGACTGCCTGGAGGCGTTCGAGGCCGACTCGGACACCGACGCGATCGTCATGATCGGCGAGATCGGTGGCGACGCCGAGGAGCGCGCAGCCGCCTTCATCACCGACCACGTGACCAAGCCGGTCGTCGGCTACGTCGCCGGCTTCACCGCGCCCGAGGGCAAGACGATGGGTCATGCCGGGGCGATCGTCTCGGGTTCGTCAGGGACGGCAGAGGCCAAGAAACAGGCCCTCGAGGCGGCTGGCGTCAAGGTCGGCAAGACCCCGTCCGAGACCGCCCGGTTGATGCGCGAGATTCTCGGCGGCTGAACCTCAGCGATAGCGATGTGTCCCTGTACGCAACACCTGGGCCGGATTCCAGGAAAATTTACGGGTTCTCTTAGGGCGTTGCCAGTATGCATCCGGCCGTGCGGCAGCTAGCTTTCACCTTCGAAGGGTCTTGTTCACCGACGAGGAGAACGCTATGACGTTCCAACCGCCTCCACCGCCTCCGCCTTCGCAGGGGCCGCCGCCACCACAGGGCCCACCGCCCGAGGGCTACGGTGG
>JALZAI010000018.1 GCA_030948475.1 Actinomycetota bacterium | reverse complement strand
CGGTGTCCCCACCACAGCTGCCGGCTGATGCACCAGTCGCGTAGCCCATCGACCCAGGCGAAGTACCGCGGAGCGAGCGACGCGGGCTCGATGACCACGCGGCCGTCGCGCACTGCGGCGCTGGCGGCGCGGGCCAGTGTCTCGACGCGCACCCACCACTGCAGCGACAGGCGCGGCTCAATCACGGTGTCGCAGCGCGAGCAGTGCCCGACCGAGTGCAGATACGGGCGCTTCGCGGCCACGATGCGGCCGTCCTCGCGCAGTGCGGCGATGATCGCCGAGCGCGCCTCGAGGCGGTCGAGGCCGGCGAAGGGTCCCGGCGCGGTAATCACCGCACGCTCGTCCATGATCGTCAGCATCGGCAGGTCGTGGCGCTGGCCGATCTCGAAGTCGTTCGGGTCGTGCGCCGGCGTCACCTTCACCGCGCCGGTGCCGAACGCGGGGTCGACGTACCCGTCGGCGACGACCGGGATGCGCCGGTTGGTGAGCGGCAACGGCAGTTCGATGCCGATCAGGTGCTGATAACGCTCGTCGTCGGGATGCACGGCGATGGCGGTGTCGCCCAGCATCGTCTCGGGCCGCGTGGTGGCCACGACGATCGAGGCGTCGCCGTCCCCGTAGCGGATGGAGGTCAGCTCGCCGGGCTCCTCGGCGTGGTCGACCTCGATGTCACTCAACGCGGTGAGGTCGCGCGGGCACCAGTTGATGATCCGCTCGGCCCGGTAGATCAGGTCGTCGTCGTAGAGCTTCTTGAAGATCGTCTGGACGGCCCGTGACAGCCCTTCGTCCATCGTGAAGCGCTCGCGCGACCAGTCGACGCCGTCGCCCAGGCGGCGCATCTGGCCGAGGATCTTGCCACCGTGCTCGGCCTTCCACTCCCAGGCCTTCTCGATGAACTGCTCGCGGGTGTAGTCGAAGCGGCCCTTGCCCTCGGTCTCGGCCAGGTGCCGCTCGACCAGGTTCTGCACGGCGATGCTGGCGTGATCCATGCCCGGCAGCCATAGCGCGTCGTAGCCGCGCATTCGGGCCCGCCGGGTGAGCGCGTCCATCATCGGGTGTTCCAGGGCGTGTCCGAGGTGCAGGTTGCCGGTGACGTTCGGCGGCGGAATGACCATGCTGAACGGCGGCTTGTCGCTCGTAGGGTCAGCGGTGAAGTACCCGCGCTCGACCCACCGCTCGTACAGCGGACCCTCGATCTCCGCCGGTCGGAATTGGCTCGGCAGCTCGGCACGCGCGCTCGCTGGGTCGCTCACAACGCCAATTCTATGGACGCGCAGCGCACGCATATCGCCCGGCGATTCGCGCGCCGGGGTCCACCCGATTGGCTTGGCGGCTGGGCGGGCTCAGGCGGACTTTTCCCGGGGTGCGCGCTTCGGCGACTCGCGCGGAACCAGCGTCGGGTAGACGTGGTCGAGCACCGTCTCGCGGGTTATCAGCACGCGCGCCACGTCCGAGCGGGAGGGCACCTCGTACATCACCGAGAGCAGCACCTCTTCCAGGATCGCGCGCAATCCGCGCGCGCCGGTGCCGCGCAGGACTGCCTGGTCGGCTATCGCCTCCAGCGCGTCGTCGCCGAATTCGAGCTCCACATTGTCCAGCTCGAACAGCTTGGCGTACTGCTTGACCAGCGCATTGCGCGGCTCGGTGAGAATCTTGACCAGTGCGTCGCGGTCTAGCGGGCGAACCGACGTGATTACGGGCAGCCGGCCGATGAACTCGGGGATCAGACCGAACTTAATGAGATCCTCAGGCATCACGTCGCCGAAGGTGTCGCGCTGCTCGCGCTCGAACTTCGAGTGCACCTCGGCGCCGAAGCCCAGGCCCTTCTTGCCGATGCGCGCCTCGATGATCGAGTCCAGCCCGGCGAAGGCGCCGCCAACGATGAACAGCACATTGGTGGTGTCGATCTGGATGAACTCCTGGTGCGGATGCTTGCGCCCGCCCTGCGGGGGCACCGACGCCGTCGTTCCCTCCAGGATCTTCAACAGCGCCTGCTGCACACCCTCACCGGACACGTCGCGCGTGATCGACGGATTCTCGGCCTTACGGGCGATCTTGTCGACCTCGTCGATGTAGATGATTCCGGTCTCGGCGCGCTTGACGTCGTAGTCGGCGGCCTGGATCAGCTTGAGCAGGATGTTCTCGACGTCCTCGCCGACGTAGCCGGCCTCGGTCAGCGCGGTGGCGTCGGCGATGGCGAACGGGACGTTGAGCATGCGCGCCAGCGTCTGCGCGAGCAGGGTCTTGCCGGAGCCGGTCGGGCCGAGCAGCAGGATATTGGACTTGGCCAGCTCGACGGCGGATTCGGCGTTGCGCGGCTTACTCTCGCCGCCAGCCTGGACGCGCTTGTAGTGGTTGTAGACGGCGACGGCGAGGGTCCGCTTGGTGTGATCCTGGCCGACGACGTAGGCGTTGAGGAACTCGTTGATCTCGCTCGGCTTGGGCAGCTCGTCGAAGGTGAAGTCGCTGGTCTCGGCCAGCTCCTCCTCGATGATCTCGTTGCAGAGGTCGATGCACTCGTCGCAGATGTAGACCCCGGGGCCCGCGATCAGTTTCTTGACCTGCTTCTGGCTCTTTCCGCAGAAGGAGCACTTGAGCAGGTCACCGGTCTCGCCGACACGTGGCACGGGCGACTTGTCCCCTCACTGGGCTTGGTTCGTCTAGTGCTGATATTGGCCGAACGGACGCCGGAACCGCACTCGGTTTACCGGTGCTAGGCCCGAACGCTACCCAACTTTGCCTCGGAAGTCCGCTGAAGCCAGGGTGTCGCGCGTGGCGTCGCGCGGCCACGACAGTGCCATCATTGGCCGTCGGCCATCTTGCGGCTGGTTATCACCTCGTCGACTATGCCGTACTCCTTGGCCTGGATCGCGGTGAAAATCTTGTCCCGCTCGATGTCGACGCGCACCGTCTCGATGTCCTGCCCGGTGTGCCTGGCCAGAATCTCCTCCTCGAGGTCACGCATCCGCTGGATCTCCCGCGCCTGGATGTCCAGATCCGAGATCTGCATCGCACCCTCGGTGCCGCCGGACGGCTGGTGAATCAGGATGCGGGAGTTCGACAGGGCGTAGCGCTTGCCCTTGGTGCCGCAGGCCAGCAGCACGGCCGCCGCCGAGGCGGCTTGGCCCATGCAATAGGTCTGGATCTCCGGACGGACGAACTGCAGCGTGTCGTAGATCGCCGTCAGCGCCGTGAACGAGCCGCCCGGTGAGTTGATGTAGATCAGGATGTCGCGGTCGGGATCATTGGACTCGAGCACGATCAACTGCGCGATGACATCGTTGGCGACCACGTCGTCGATCGGAGCCCCGAGGAAGATGATGCGCTCCTCGAAGAGCTTGTTGTACGGGTTGGACTCCTTGATTCCGTAGTTCGTCCGCTCGACGAAGGACGGCAGCACGTAGCGCGACTGCAGGGCTCGGAATTCGGGGTTCGGCAACCCGGTCGCGCCGTACGGCGTCTGGAACTCGCTCATCTGGTGACTCCTACTCCGGGGCGACATTGCCGCTGGGCACGTCATGGGCGCGGCGCACGACGTGGTCGACGAACCCGTATTCGAGGGCCTGCTGAGCAGTGAACCACCGGTCGCGGTCGCCGTCCTTGATGATCTGCTCAGTCGTCTGGCCGGTGTGCTCCGCGATGAGCTCGGCCATCTCAAGCTTGGACAGATTCCATTGCTCGGCCTGGATCTTGATGTCGGACGCGGTGCCCCCGAGCCCGGCCGAGCCTTGGTGCATCAGGATGCGCGCGTGCGGCAGGGCGTAGCGCTTGCCACGCGTGCCCGCTGAGAGCAGGAACTGGCCCATCGACGCGGCCAGCCCCATCGCGTACGTCGCCACGTCGCAGTCGACGAAGGCCATGGTGTCGAAGATGGCCATGCCGGCGGTGACCGAGCCCCCTGGCGAGTTGATGTAGAGGTTGATGTCGCGCGTCGGGTCCTCGGCAGCCAGCAGCAGGATCTGAGCCGAGAGCTGGTTGGAGATCGTGTCGTCGACCACCTGCCCGAGAAAGATGATCCGTTCGCGCAGCAGCCGGTCATACACCGAGTCGTTGAGCGTCATGCCGGAACTCGCGGCTCTCATGTCGAGAACCCGCATCGGCTGGGGGTCGAAGCGACTCACGGGAGCGGACCTTCCTTCGTCGGGTGCCTGTCCTCATCGACCCTAACCAAGCGGGCGCCGCGACGAGTCCCGGAAGGCGCGTCGTTCGCTCAGGGCGTGACCCGTCGCTACTCGGTGTCGGGCTCGCTCTCGCCGTCGCCGACGTCGGCCAGCGCTGGTGGGACGAGCGCCGAAAGGTCGACGGGGTTGCCGGACGAATCGGTGATCGTGGCCGCCTCCAGCATTGTTGCCAGCGCCTTGTTGCGGCGGACGTCGGCGACGAGTGCCGGGAGGTTGCCTGCCTCCATGACCTGCTTCGCGAAGTCCTGGGGCGCCACGTCGTAGCGGGTGGCCTGGCGCACGAGGTACTCGGTCAGCTCCTCGTTCCCGACCTGGACGTCGGTCTTGTCGGCTGCCGCGTCGAGGATGAATTGGGCGCGCACCGACTTCTCGGCACTCTCGCGCAGCTCGGCGCGGAACTCATCGCGAGTCTGGCCCTGCATCTCCAGATATCGCTCGAAGGTGGCGTCGTCGTGTTCGAGCGAGTGGACGATCTCGTGCTCGCGGTACTCGATCTCGGCGGTGAGCGCCGACTCGGGCACGGGGAACTCGACGGAGTCGAGCAGGGCCTCGATCAGCTTGTCGCGCGCCTGGGCGCCCTGCTGCATTCCCTTGGCCCGTCCGATCCGGACACGCAGGTCCTCGCGCAGCTCGGCGATCGTGTCGAACTCGCTGGCCAACTGGGCGAACTCGTCGTCGGCCTCGGGCAGCTCCTGCTCCTTGACCGAGTTGACGGTCGCTGCGATCTCGGCCGGCTCGCCTTCGGTCAGGCTGGCTGCGAAGGTGCCCGTCTCGCCGGCGCTCTTGCCGATGATCGCCTCGTCGAGGCCGTCGATCAGCTCGCCCGAGCCGACCCGGTAGGACATGCCCTTGGCCGAGGCCGCCTCGACCGGCTCGCCGTCCGCGGACGCGGCCAGGTCGAGCGAGACGTAGTCGCCGAGCTGCGCCGGACGCTCGACGCTCTGGAGGGTGCCGAAGCGCTCGCGCAGCGAGTCCAACTGCTCGTCGACGTCTGAGTCGCTGACCTCGACGTCGTCCACCGTGACGGCGATCCCGTCCAGATCGGGCAGGGTCACCTCAGGACGGATGTCGACCTCGGCGGTGAAGCTGAGCGACTCGTTGTCGGCCAGGTTGGTCACATCGATCTCGGGCTGGCCGAGCGCCCGGATCTCCAGCTCGCGCGCAGCCTCGACGTACTTGCGCGGCACCGCCTCGTTGACCGCCTCCTCGAGGACCGCCGCCCGGCCGACGCGCTGGTCGATTACCCGGGCCGGTACCTTGCCGGGGCGAAATCCCGGGACGCGCAGCTGCGAGCCGATCTTCTTGTAGGCGGCGTCGACGCTCGGCCGGAGCTCGTCGAAGGGCACCTCGATGGACAGCCGGATCCGCGTGGGGCTCAGGTTTTCGGCGGTGCTCTTCACGACGCAATGACTCCTCGATGCCGGACAATTATGCGGGAAAATCAGGTACGAGACGATCAGGTACGAGACGATCCGGGTCCGGCGAGCCCGCTCCGTCGGGGTAGTCGGGCTTCGCCCTCCGACCCCTTTGTCGCTCGGCAGAAACGAGCAAGCTCGCATCTCCTCGCTCCGTCGGGGTGGCGGGATTCGAACCCGCGGCCCCCTCGCTCCCAAATCATGCGCAGGGCGTCCACGCAGTCTATGCGGCCCGAGTAGTAGGGCCTGCGTCCGGTCGACTCCCAGTCCGACGACCCGATTCCGTCCGCCCCGGGCCGATACCGTGAGATGTCCGTGAGACGTGCGAGGCGGGCTTCTCCAACATCTGGCTCATCCCGCCGCCAACCCTACGTCCGGGCACCGTCAGAAGCGGCCGGCCGGCTCGCCGCGTTCCCAACGACGCGATCAATGGGTAGGTTTCGGCATGAGCCGGCGAAGGGACGCGACATGACAACGACGACCAAGGGTGGAACGAGCGGCTCGAGCCGGCACGGTTCGGGCGCCGAGGGATCAAGCGGCGCCCCGCTGCGGCGCGACATCGGCGTCGTCGGTCTGCTGTTCGCAGGCATCGGGTCGATCATCGGGTCCGGATGGTTGTTCGGGGCCTTGAACGCGTCGTCCATCGCCGGGCCGGCGGCGATCTTCTCCTGGCTCATCGGCGCAGCGATGATCATGTTGATCGGGCTGTGCTTCGCCGAACTGGGCACGATGTTCCCGGTCTCCGGCGGGGTCATCCGGTTCCCGCACCTGTCCTTCGGCTCCTTCGCCAGCTACACCATGGGGTGGGTCAACTGGATCGCGGCAGCGGCGGTCGCCCCGATCGAGGTCGAGGGCGCGCTGCAGTACGCCACGAAGTACGCCGGGTTCACCAAGGCCCACACGGTCAGCGGCGTGACCGTCCACACCCTCACCGCGCTCGGTTATGTCGTCGCGGTGTTCGCCATGGCGTTCTTCGTCGCGGTGAACTACCTGGGCGTGCGCTGGTTCGCGCGGGTGAACAACGTGGCGGTGTGGTGGAAGCTGGCGATCATCACAATCGTCATCGTCGCCTTCATGGTGACCAAATTTCACGGCAGCAACTTCTCCGACCACGGCTTCGCCACCGACGGGGTGCACGGGGTGCTCACCGCGATCGCCACCGGCGGCATCGTGTTCTCCTACCTCGGCTTCCGGCAGGGCATCGAGCTGGCCGGGGAGACCAGTAAGCCGAAGCGCAACGTGCCCATCGCGGTGATCGGCTCGGTGCTGCTGACCGGCGTCATCTACGTGCTGCTGCAGATCGCGTTCATCGCGGCCGTCGACCCGAAGACGCTGTCCGGCGGCTGGGGCGGAATCGCTAACAACCTGACCAACAGCTTCGGGCCGCTGGCCGCGATCGCGACGGCGCTCGGCCTCGGCTGGCTGGCGACCCTGCTCTACATCGACGCCATTGTCTCACCGGCCGACACGGGCCTGATCTACACGACCGTCACCGGTCGGATCTCCTACGCGATGGCGAAGAACCGCAATGCGCCGCAGTCGCTTGCCAAGACCACCGACCGCGGCGTGCCGTTGATCAGTCTGTTCCTGACCTTCGTCGTCGGCCTGATCGTGTTCCTGCCGTTCCCGAGTTGGCAGCAACTGGTCGGTTTCATCACCTCCGCGACGGTACTGTCCTTCGGTTCGGGGCCGATCGTGCTCGCCGCGATGCGCCGCGAGATTCCCGACCGCGAACGGCCCTTCCGCGTGCCGTTCGGCGACGTTATCCCGTTCATCGCCTTCTACTGCTCGAACCTGATCGTGTACTGGGCGGGCTGGACGACCGACTGGAAGCTTTTCGTCGCCGTCGCCCTGGGGTTCGTGATCCTGGCGATCTTCCACTTCACCGGGGCCGCCGACACCGGCAACCTCGACCTGCGCGCCGGTGCAACGTGGGCGTTGCCGTGGTTCGCCGGACTGTGCCTCATCAGCTACCTGGGCGACTTCCCCGAGCACGGCATGCATGCCGGCAACACTGGGACGATCGGCTTCGGCTGGGGCTTCCTCGTCCTGCTGGCGCTGAGCGCCCTCGTCTACTGGTTGGCGATGAGGGTGCGGCTGCCCCGGCAGCGGGTCGAGGAAAACATCGAGGAGACGATCGCCGAAGCCGCCGAGGAGGAAGCCGAGCTCGGGTCCGCCGGCGCCAGCTGACGGCCGGTCCTGTTGCCTCACGTCAGGATGCCCGGAAGCGTCGAGTCGTTGCCTCACGTGAGGATGCGGGTCCTGGAGACGAGTTTCTGCTGCGGGGAGAAGAAGTTGTCTGCAGCCGGACTAGGCGTAGATCTCGTTGAGCAGTGCCAGTTCGGAGACAGTGTCGTAGCGGTGGTAGCCGGACCGCCTTACGCACCACGACCGGTTCTTCTGCTCGATGTGCGCGCCGTCGTTCTTGTTGCCCGGCCGCGACCGGGTGAACGTGATCTTGCTGGTGTCGCAGTAGCGCAGCAGGTGTGCGTTGATGAACTCCGGCCCGTTGTCCGAGTCGGTTCCCCTGATCGGGAAAGGGAATGCGGGCGCTGATCTCCATCAGCGCCGCGAACACCCATTTCTGCGCCTTATTCTTCACCGCGCGGGTTCGGGTCCAGCCGGTAGCGATGTCGGTGACGTCCAGGCTCTGGCAGAAGTCCCCACGCGGGTCGCCGCCCTCGTGCCCCACACAGTCGATCTCCACGAGACCGGGCTTCACGTCGTTCCAGTCCGCCCAGGTCCGGATCGGGATCTGGCTCGTCATCAGCGATCCCGGCTTGGTGCCCGAGCGGCCCTTGATCCGCAACCTCGCCCGGTCACCGGCCAGCCGCCGGTCGATCGTCGCCGCCGACATCGACACCAGCTGGGCACCCACCTCGTCGCTGATCTTCAGTCCCCACACGACCGCAGCCGGGCCACGATCTCGACCAGGAACGGCGTCATCCGTTTGCCGGCCGGGGCGTCCATCTCAGCTTGCCCAACTGTCGTACTGGGACCTGATCGTCGAGGGGCGGTTTCGGCTGGCTGCTCCCGCGTGCTCACCGAGGACATGAACCGGAGCTCGATGATTCGCGGCGTGAAGATAGCCAACCCGTTCGTAACCGCCTGACCGAACTGGCTAGTTGCTCGGCTGCGGCACGTGGCACTTGATTTTCGGGTTTGCGCCGAGATAGTTCAGCGGGCCGGCCAGAATCGTGATGGCGATCGTTCCGGCCTTCGCGCAATTGGCGCGGCCTGAAGTAAAGTAGTGCCGCTGGATCGCCGCGATCAGGCCGATCACCAGCCAGATCACCACAAGTGCGGCGACGATGCTGCCGAGCCGGGAACGCCGTTTGTACGGGTCGCCATTGACCATGAGTTCAGTCTCCCCACGGACGACAGAGCCGAAACGCGTTCAGAGCTTCTCGACGGGGGCGTAGCGCAACATCAGCCACTAGACCCCGGTTCCGCCGCGGAAGTCGATCTGCGTCTGCGCGCCGTCGCCCGCGCCGCCACCGCGCCGACCCCCCGGGCGTCGTGAGTGACCCGGGCACCGGAGTCGAGGGACGGCGCGGGGGTGATGCCGACATACGCGAGCCAGCGTTCCTCGGCCATCTCGGCCGGGTCGCGGCTGCCGATACAAAGCACTGCTGCAACCCTGCGCACCTCGAGGCGGTCACCTTCGCCGAAAGGAGTCGGTCCCGCATCGATTAGGATGGCCGCCCGCGCGCCGTACCCACTGCCCACACGGTCACCGGTTCACACCGGAGAACACCTACATCGGCTACCGACAGTGCCGCACCTGCCGCCGGGCCAAGTCTCGGCGCAGGCGTTCGCAGAAATCTCGTGAAATTCCGTGACATCTGAGCCCGGATCGGAGCCCGCGGAGCGACCCGCGGGCCGCGAAATGCCCGGAATAGTGGTCGGGGTGGCGGGATTCGAACCCACGGCCCCTCGCTCCCAAAGCGAGTGCGCTACCAAGCTGCGCCACACCCCGGGCGCCCACGCCAGCCCACTCTACGGGCGTGGGGCCCAGCGACCAGCCGGCCCTTCGGGTGCCCGGCTGGGGTAGGCGCGCTGAGGACCGGCGTCCTGGTCCGCGGGGTTCAGCCCTTCCGGCGGGGCTCTCCGCGGTAGGTGCCGAAGGACCAATGGTTGCCCTCGGGGTCGCGGATCGAGAAGTCGCGCGACCCGTAGTCCTGGTCGCTCAGCTCCCTGGTGATCTCGGCGCCGCCGGCACGGCAGCGCTCGAAGAGGCCGTCCGGGTCGTCGACGACCACGTAGCCGCCGAAGGTGCCCGGCCGAAGCGGCCACGCGCCGCCGTCGTCGTCGCGGGCCGAGCCCATCATGATTCCGCCGCCGAGCGGCCAGGACAGCTGCGCGTGCTCAACCGTGTCGCCCTCGCCGTACACGACGGTCTCCTCGAAGCCGACCACGTCGACGAGGAATCGGATCAGCGAGCGGGCATCGCGGGCGCGCAGGCTGGGCCAGACTTGCGGTGCTGGAGTGTTTTCCGTCATGACGCCAAGTCTGGCGTGTCCTCGGATCCGGCGACTTGGAAATTTCCGACCTCGGCCGACAGCCATGCGCTCGGCGCAAGTCCGCTGAACTGGGTGAAGTCGCGGACGAGATGCGACTGGTCGAAGTAGCCGTGCGACGCAGCCGCCTCGGCGAGCGCCGGCCGTAGCCCGGCCTGCGCCGACCGCTGGAGGTCGCGGCGAGTGCGGTAGAAGCGGATCACCCGGGCGGCTGTCTTTGGGGTCAACCCGATCTCGGTTCGGAACCGGTTGGCCAAGTGCCGCTCGCTCCAACCGACGTCACGCGCGATCGCGCTGACCGGCTTGGTGCCACCCGAGCGGCACAGCAGCGCCCACGCCCGCCGGACCTGGGCCGGCGGCTGCAGGTCGAAATCCAGGCGCGGTCCCAGCACCTCGTCCAAGATGGCGAATCGGGTGCGCCAGGTGGGCGCTTCGGCGAGTCGGTCCTGTACCCGATTGACGAATGGTCCGAGGACATCGGCCGCGTCGAGGTCGATGCCGGCCAACTCGCCCGCCGGCAGCCCGAACAGCGCGCGGGCGCCGAGCGGGTTCATCGCAAGCTGGATGCCAGATTGCGCGCCGTCGTGTCGGATGAGAGCGGGGCTGGTGTGCAAACCGCCGATCAGCGTGCGGTAGTGACCGGGTACGGCGTGCGGATGCACATGGCGCGCCACGTGCAGCGGCTCGTGCAACGTGAAGATCACGGTCAGATAGGGCGACGGCAACCCGCGGTGTTCGGCGGGCGCCAGGCCGCGTTGCCGGTAACCCTGGTGCGCCACGACTGCCGAACGCAACGCACCGACCGGGGCGCGCGCAGCACTCTCGTTCACTGGCACGCTTATTTCGGCACGGGACGGGACGCGGACGACATTAGCCTTGCGAGGGCTTGCATCCCGAGCGCCAGCATGTGCGAGATCGCCGGCACGGGCAGGGCAAGGCGTTGCGCGACCTGCTGCTGGGTCTGCCGCTCGAAATAGACCATGCGGATGACCCGGCTCTGCGTGCCGTCCATGCCGGCCAGCGCAGAGCGGACGTCAGCGGCCCACCGCCGATCCACTACCACGGTTGTTCGTTCTACCCGTGGTTCTCGCCGCCCACACCAGATTAAGTCGGTCTTGTCCGAACTGTGATGAATTCTCATGATTGCTCCGCCAGTTCAGATCAGGTCGCCCTTCCGGCCCGGCGGGCTCTGGCGCCGGCACGCGTCAAGCGCCCGGACGAGCACTGCCGCGGACGATGACGGTCGAACCGATGTTGCCGATGCTGCCGTGGCCCTGGTCGAGCATCCGCGCGCCGAACTCGAACCAGCCGAGCTCAGGACGGCGGGAACTCGCCGGCCCGCGCGCGCTGGCCGGGCACTTGGTGGCCGAGCAGCGTGCCCAGGCGCTCGCCAAGTGGCAGCAACGCCGAAACCTCCAGGTCCGTTCGGAAACCACTGCGGTGCAACAAGTACAGCAGGTCCTCGGTGGCGATGTTTCCCGTCGCGTCGGGCGCGAACGGGCAACCGCCGATGCCACCGGCGCTGCTGTCGAGCGCGACCGGACCGTGGGCCGCACCCAGCTCTGCGGCCCGGATCGCGTTGGCGTACCCGGTGTTGCGCGTGTTGTGAAAATGCCAGCGCAAGGGCACGCCTGCTGCTTCCCGAGCAGCGACCGTGGTGAGCGCCTCGACCTGGGTGGGGACGCCGACCCCGATGGTGTCGGCGAAGGCGAGTTCGTCCGGCTGCGCCTGGACGCAACGCGCGACCACGTCGGCAACCCGGTCCACCGGCACCTCGCCCTCGAAGGGACAGCCGAACGCCGCAGCAACGGTGATCGTCGCGCGGACGCCGGCGGCCCGGGCTCTTCGCGCGATGGCTGCCCATGCGTCGATACCCTCGGCGGTGCTTACCCCCTGGTTGCGGCGGCTGAAGGTGTCGGTAGCGACGACGACGACGTTGACCTCGTTCATCCCGGCGTCAAGCGCGCGGTCGAGGCCGCGCTCGTTCAGTACCAGCCCGATCCACGACACCCGCCCGCGGGGCAGGCGCCGGGCCAAGTCGTCCGCGTCGGCCAACTGCGGCACCCGCTTCGGATTGACGAAGCTGGTCGCTTCGATGCGTCGGACGCCGCTGGCGACCAGCGCGTCGATCAGCGCCAGTTTGTCGTCGGTGCTCACGAGCGCGTCCTCGTTCTGTAGTCCGTCGCGGGGAGCGACCTCTACGATCGCGACGGTGCTCATCGCCGCCCCGATTGCATACAAGCGTCGAGCCCACGTCCGCTGCGCAAATAGGGACAACCAAATTTCATAGGACCAAGTCTTGCGGATCACAATCGAGTCCGGCAAGGATTGCATGCAATACGAAGGCGAGGACAGGGGCGGGTTGTGCGGCAGGCGGCGGATCAGGCAGTGCAGTCGCTGCGCGAGGGCATCCTGTCCGGCGCCATCGCAGCGGGAACGCGGCTCGGGGAGGCTGAGCTGGCCGGTCGCCTGTCGGTCAGTCGCACTCCGATCCGCGAGGCGCTCTCCCGCCTGGCTGCTGAGGGGCTCGTCGAACTGCAGCCCAATCGCGGTGCGCGCGTGGCAACGTGGAGTACCGCGGAACTGCACGAGCTTTTCGAGGTGCGCCTGCGCCTGGAGCCTTACGCCGTTCGCCAGGCCGTTCCGAACATCGACCCCAGCGATCTTGCCGAGATGAGCGACCTCGCCCAGGCCATGCTTCGCGTCGGGCGACCGGGCAAGAACCAGGACCTCAGCGCGATCGTCGAGCTGAACAGACGCTTTCACGGCCTTTTCATCGAGGCGGCGGGAAACCCCCAGTTGGCGGCCGCGTTGCGCGGTGTCACCCACGCGGCCGTCGTCCACCAGAACTTCCACGACTACAGCCCGGATGCGTTGCAGCGCAGTTTGAGTCATCACGTCGAGATGGTCGCGGCCGCGCGCGCGGCCGATGGCGACTGGGCGGAAGCCATTATGCGCGCACATCTCTATAACGCGCGGGCGACGATGCTGGGTCCGACGTCGTGAACCTGCCCCTGGACGACCTGCGCGTCGTGGAGTTCGGGCAGCTGTTGGCCGGCCCGTTCTGCGGCCAATTGCTCGGCGACTTCGGCGCTGAGGTGATCAAGGTCGAGGACCCGGCCAGGGGCGACCCGATGCGCGAGTGGGGACGGGAGAAGCCACACGGCAAGTCGCTGTGGTGGCCGGTCGTCGCCCGCAACAAGAAGTCGGTGACCTGCAACCTGCGCGAACGCGAGGGACAGGCCTTGGTGCGCCGCGTGCTCGACACCGCCGACGTGCTCGTCGAGAATTTCCGCCCCGGAACCCTCGAACGATGGGGAATGGCGCCGGAGACGCTGTGGGAGACCAATCCGGGTCTGGTGATCACGCGCGTCACCGGCTACGGCCAGACGGGACCCTATGCATCGCGCGCCGGTTTCGGCTCGATCGGCGAGGCGATGGGCGGCATCCGCTACGTGATGGGCGAGGCGGACCGGCCGCCGGTGCGTGCGGGAATCTCACTCGGTGACTCGCTCGCGGCCACCTTCGCCTGCCTCGGCACCCTGGTCGCGCTGCATAACCGGGAACGCACCGGGCGGGGCCAGATGGTCGATTCGGCGATCTACGAAGCTGTCCTGGCGATGATGGAGTCGCTGTTGCCGGAGTGGGCGCTCGCCGGTTACCAGCGCGAGCGCACCGGGGCAACCCTGCCGAACGTGGCGCCGAGCAACGTCTACCCGACCGGCGACGGCGATCTGATACTCATCGCGGCGAACCAGGACACCGTCTTCGGGCGGCTCGCCGCGGCGATGGGTGAACCCGAGCTCGCGCAGAATCCGCGCTACGCGACGCATTCGGCGCGCGGCACGGCGATGGTCGAACTCGACGAGCACATCGCCGAGTGGACGTCGAGGAAAAACGCCGAGCAACTGCTGGCGTCGCTGCATGACCACGGCGTACCGGCCGGGCGCATCTTCCGCGCAAAGGACATGTTCGAGGATCCGCACTTCGCCGCGCGCCACGCGATCGTGACGGTGCCCCATCCCGACTTCGGAGACCTGCCGATGCACAACGCGACGCCACGCCTGTCCGAGACGCCGGGTGGGGTGCGCACTGCCGGACCAGCGCTTGGCGAGCACAACGACGAAGTCTGGGGCGACCTGCTGGGGCTCCCCGGCGCCGAACGCGTCCGGCTCCGCGACGCGAAGATCATCTGAGGAGGACCACATGGCCTACCGGCTCGGGGTGGACGTGGGGGGCACGTTCACCGACGTCCTGCTCGTCGACGAGGAATCCGGATCGACGTGGCGCGCGAAGACCGCGTCGACACCGGGGGATCAGTCGGCCGGAGTGCTGCACGGCATCGACAAGGTGTGCGCGGAGGCCGCGGTAGAACGCTCCGAGGTTGCGCACGTGCTGCACGGCACGACCGTCGCGACGAACGCGATCCTCGAGGGCAAGGGCGCCACAGTCGGCCTCGTGACCACCGCGGGTTTCCGGCAGGTGCTGCAGATCGCACGGTCATTCGTGCCAGGCGGTCTCGCCGGCTGGATCATCTGGCCCAAGCCCGAGCCCCTCGCTGCGCTCGAGAACACCGTCGAGGCGCCCGAGCGGGTGGCCAGCGACGGCACAGTCGTGCGCGAGCTCGACGAGGACGCCGCGCGCGCAGGGCTGCGCAAGCTGCGCGACAACGGCGTCGAGGCGCTCGCCGTCTCGCTCATCAATGCCTTCGCCAACGACGCGCACGAGCAGCGCATCGCCGAGCTGGCCAAGCAGGAGCTGCCCGGCGTGGAGATCTCTCTCTCGAGCGTGGTGCTTCCGGAGATGCGGGAGTACGAGCGGGCCCTGACGACCGTCGCCAACGGCTATGTGCAGCCGCAGGTCGCGCGCTATCTCGCCAACCTTTCGGCCAAGCTGACCGAGGAGGGCGTGCCTGCGGCGCTGTCCATCCTGCGCAGTGACGGCGGATTGACCACTGCCGATGCTGCGATCAGCTCGCCGGTGACGATGCTGCTCTCGGGTCCGGCCGGCGGGGTTACCGGCGCGGTGTGGGTGGCCGAGCAGTCCGGCCATTCCGAATTGCTGACCTTCGACATGGGCGGCACTTCTACCGACGTTGCGCTGGTCCAGAACGGGCAGGCTCGGATCGGCCGCGAGACGAAGGTCGGTGATCTTACCGTGCGTGCCTCCGCGGTGGACGTGCGGACCGTCGGTGCGGGCGGCGGATCGATCGCGCACGTCCCCGAACTCACCAAGGCCTTGCGCGTCGGACCGCAGTCGGCAGGCGCCGAGCCGGGGCCGGCCGCCTACGGCGCGGGTGGCACCGAACCGACGGTGACCGACGCCAACGTCGTCCTCGGCTATCTGCCCACCGTCCTCGCCGGCGGCGAGATCACTCTCGACCGCGACGCGGCACGCGCCTCCGTACAGAAGATCGCCGATGCGATGGGACTAGACAGTGCCGAGATGGCTGCAGCCGGAATCATCGACATCGTCAACGAGAACATGCTCGGTGGACTGCGCCTGGTCAGCGTGCAGCAGGGCTTCGACCCGCGCGACTTCGCCCTCGTCGCGTTCGGTGGCGCCGGACCGTTGCATGCCAATGCACTGGGACGGCTGACCGGGGCGTGGCCGGTGATCGTCCCGCCGTCGCCCGGCGTGCTGTGCGCGCTCGGCGACGCGACCACCTCGGCACGCGACGAGGCGGCCCGCACCGTCCTGCGCCGCCTGGGCGAACTCGACCAGGCCGAGTTCGCCGAGATCTTCCGCGACCTTGCGGCCACCGCGTCGCAGCGACTGGTCGAGCAGGGCGTCCCGCTCGACCAGCAGACGACGACCTACTCCGCAGATCTTCGGTTCTTCGGACAAGGCAACGAACTGCCGGTCATGTTCGGCGACGAATTGCTGGACGGTGGCGGGCCTGACGTGCTGGCCGAACGCTTCGATGCTGAGCACGAAAGGCTGTTCTCGTTCACGTTGAATGTCGACCACGAGTTGGTCAACGCTCGTGCGACGGTGACCGGCGCGCGTCCCAATGTCGCTCCGATCAACCTGGAAACAGGCGACGGCGACAGTTCGCGGGCACGCACCGGCGACACCCGCATCTATGTCGACGGCGAGTTCGTCAACGCCGGGCTGTACGACCGTCTCGCACTGTTGGCCGGTGACGTAGTCGAAGGGCCAGCGATCGTGGTGGAGATGGACTCGACCACGCTCGTCCTTCCCGGCTACGCAGCCACCACAGATCCCAGTGGCAGCCTTCTCATCCGTCCCGTCGAGAGCACCGAGGGCTGAGCCATGGCACGCATCGTCGAACCGAACAGCACACCCGTCGCGAGCTTTGCCGTCGACCCGATCACCCTCGACCTGGTGGAAAACGGCCTGCGGAACGCGCGTTACGAGATGGACGAGGTGCTCTTCCGCACGGCGCTGTCGCCGGGCATCCGGGAGCAACACGACGAGTTCCCGCTCATCGCCGACCCGAGCGGCAAGATGGTCGTCGGCCAGTTCGGGTTGTCCATCCCCGACTTCCTGGACGGATTCGACGGCGACATCGGCGAGGGTGACGTGATGCTCACGTCCGACCCGTACGCCTGTGGCGCCGCAATCAGCCACGCCAACGACTGGCTGGTCGTCATGCCCATCTTCTTCGACGGACGGGTCGTCGGCTGGGCGTCCATGTTCGGGCACATGTCCGACGTGGGCGGCAAGACGCCGTCGTCCATGCCCACCGACGCCAGGACGATCTACGAGGAGGGGGTGGTCATTCCACCTTTCAAGCTCTACAGCGACGGGAAGATCAACGACGACGCGCTGCGGATCATCCTCAATCAGGTACGGGTGCCTGACTGGAACCGCGCCGACCTCAACGGTCTGGTTGCCGCGTGTCGTACCGCGACGCGTCGCGTTCAGCAGATGTGCTCGCGCTTCGGCGTCGAGACCTACCTTTCCGCGCTGCAGTCGTTGTTGCAGCGCAACTACGACGCGATGAAGGTACTGCTCGGGATCGTATTCGAAGACGGCCGCACACTGTCGTTCACCGATTACATCTGCGACGACGGCGTCGGCTTCGGACCGTACGAGCTGAAACTCTCGCTGACGCGCACCGGCGAGAAGGTGCACCTGGACTTCACGGGCTCGTCGCCACAGGCCGTCGGTCCGGTGAACTACTACCTCAACGAAAACCTGGCCCGGATGTTCTTCGGGATCTACATGATCACTGTGGCCGACCCGCAGATCCTCTGGAACGACGGCTTCTACCCGCTCGTGGACGTGACGATCCCGGACGGCTCGTATTGGAAACCGCGACATCCTGCCGCGCTCAACGCGCGTAACCACGGAATCGGACGGGTCTTCGACCTGTTCGGCGGACTGCTCGGGCAGACCAATCCGGCACTGCTCAACGCCGCGGGCTTCTCCTCCTCACCGCACTTCATGTACTCGGGTAACTACTCGAGCGGTGACCGTAAGGGCGAGTGGTTCCAGCTGTACTCGATCGGCTTCGGCGGCATCCCCGGACGCCCGCTGGGCGATGGCCCGGACGGACACTCACTGTGGCCTAGCTTCGTCAACATCCCCTGCGAGTTCCTCGAGTCGTACTACCCGCTGCGCATCGAGAAGTGGGAAACGGTGGCCGACACTGGCGGGGCCGGGCTGCACCGGGGTGGCAACGGCGTCGACGTCGCATACCTCTTCCTCGAACCAGGGACGATCGCGATCCACGACGACCGTTGGCTGACCTACCCGTGGGGCGTCAACGGCGGCAAGCCGGGCGCGCGCGGGCGCAAGTGGATCGACCGTGCGGACGGCCACCGCGAGATGCTGCCGAGCAAGTGCCACGACGTGCCCGTGCGTCCCGGCGACGTGCTGCACTTCGTCACCTGGGGCGGTGGCGGCTGGGGCGATCCGCTCGAGCGTGATGCCGCACTGGTGGCCCTCGAGATACGCCGCGGCCTGGTCACTGCCGACGGGGCACGCCGTTACGGCGTCGTCGTCGACGACGGCGGCGCGATCGAGGCGGACGCCACCGACGCCCTGCGCTCGGAACTGCGTGCGCAGCGCCCGAACGAACTGCCGGTGTTCGACATGGGCCCTAGCCTGGATGAGATCCTGACCCGCTGCGAGGAGGAGACCGGCCTGCCCGCGCCGACCAAGCCCGTGTGGACATGACCTTCGGCGGCTCGCTCGGCTGGGGACGCCGCCCGGCGCTGCTACTGATCGACATGATGCGGGCGTACTTCACGACAGGCAGCCCGTTCGATCTGGGCTCGCAAGCGGCTGTCGACGGCTGTGCACAACTGCTTGCCGCAGCCCGCGAGCACCACGTCCCCGTCGTCCACACCCTCGTGCGGTATGCACCGGATCTCGCTGACGGCGGGCTATTCGTGCAGAAGGTGCCGGGCCTTGCCGTGCTCGCGGAGGGTGCACCGGATGATCTGGGCCGCGAGGTCGACGAGCTCACCCCGACTGCCGGCGAGCTCGTCGTCACCAAGCAGTACGCCTCGGCGTTCTTCGGCACCTCCCTCGCTGCCACGCTGACCGCCCGTGGCATCGACACAGTCGTGATCGGCGGCGTGTCCACGTCGGGCTGTGTGCGCGCCAGTGCCACGGATGCGATGCAGCACGGGTTCCGTCCGATCGTCGTCGCCGACGCGTGCGGCGACCGGACCGCGGCGACCCACGACGCGAACCTCGCCGACCTTGCAGCCAAATACGCCGACGTCATCCAGGTTCGGGCAGCAGTCGCCGGCCTCGGTCATGGGCGCGCGTGACCGTAGCCGAGCAGCGGGTGCTTGCGGATATCGGTCAGCGGCTGAGGCACGTGTCGATCATGATTGGTCGATGCGGCGCATGGTGGCGTCGTAGTTGGATCCGGGATGCTCGGGCTGTCCGGGGTCGGCGCGCCAGCCGCCGGTGATGGTGGCACCGTCGTCGCTGATAGTGCCGGTGAAGGTGGCGCCGAGGCCGGTGTGGGTGAGCGTCGAGCCGGAGCGGGCCCAGCGGTAATCGTGCGGCGCGCCGGCGGACGGCGGGTAGACGTGGGCGGCGAAGTCGCCGGAGGCTTCGTCGGCCCAGATCAGTTCCAGGCTGTCCATCGACTTGTCGTTGACCCGCATGGTGCCGGTCAGTTCCAGAACCTGCCCGTCAAGGATCAACCGGCTAGTGAGTTCTCCGGTGATGTTGTCGTGGTCTGCGTTGGTGCTGCGCCCGGTCAGTTGCCAGCTACCGAGCAGGACCTTCAGCGGCTCGATGCTCATGCTTTCTCCCTCGGTGCGGGCCGCCAGGTAGCTGTCCAGGCGGCTGGGGCGTCGCGCCGCCGCGGGCTCAGGCCGCGGCGAGGACTGCGTCGATCTGCTGCATTGCCAGCGTCATGCCCTCGGCCATGCCCATCTGGAGGAGTTGCTCCATCTGCTCGGTGCTGGCGAATCGCGAAGTCACCGTCATCCGCGTACCCGAGGCGGATTCCTCGAGGTCGACGCGAGCACGCGTCACGGGCATCTGCGGATTCGGCGCGCCCGACTCGTCTGCGAAGCCGTCCTCGAATTCGAGCGAGCGGGGCTCGTCAAGAGCCAGGAAGCGCCACCAGCCGCGCGATTTTTCGCCATCGGGGCCGGTCATGTAGTAGCGGGAGCCGCCGCCAGGGACGATGTCGTGCTGCTCGAAGGTGGCAGGCCAGGTGGGCGGGCCCCACCAGCGTTCGAGCTGCCGTGGGTCGGACCAGACCTGCCAAACCCGCGACGGCGGGGCGGCGAGCTCCGCCACGATGGTGAGGGTGAGCGCCTCAGGGTCTTGTGTGCTGCTAACGATGGTCATGCCTGTCTCCCTCGGGACGGTTCGGTGAGGAGGTCCTCGAGGCGGCCGATGCGCTCGCGCCAGAGCTCCTCGTAACGGTCCAGCAGCCGTACGGCGGTCCGAATGGTGTGGACATCGCCTCGAACGAGGCGTTCGCGACCGTGGCGCTGCTTGCTCACCAGCCCGGCGCGCTCGAGCACCGCGACGTGTCGTTGCACCGCGGCGAAGGACATCGGGTAGCTCTCGGCGAGGACCGAAACCGATGCCTCCCGCTTCAGCACGCGCGCCACGATGTCACGGCGGGTGGAATCGGCTAGGGCACCGAAGATCTGGTCGGCGTCATCCTCTCGACGTACAACCACGTTGTTGTACGTTAGTTTGGCGAGGAAGCCAGAGTCAACCCTCGAATCGGGTCACGTGCGGCTGACGTCGATGGCTGGTGGACCTGGTGGTTGCGGACGTGTTCGTAGGCGACGCTGGTGCGGACGTCGGCGACTTCGCGGCGTTGCGTGAGCCGGTCGATGACGAAGGCGTAGAGACCCTGGTTGTCGCGCACCGCGACGTGGATCAGGAAATCGTCGTTGCCGGAGACGACGAACACTCCAACACTCTCGGGTAGCGCGCTGACCCAGCCCCGGAACGCCTCGATGATCGTTCGGGCCTGCGGCCGGATTCGCACGACGATCAGCGCCTGCACCGGGCGCCCGATCCGCTCGCCGACGCCGGCATCGCCGGGAACCCGGCCAACAACTCCCGTATCACCCGCTCGAATCCGTCCACCGCCCAACCCCGTGGCGGACGCGAATACCCCGGCGGTGCATCTGAAGCCAACGTCCGAACCACCGTCCCACGCGACACACCCAGCCGACGAGCTATCGCCCGAGCAGCCAGACCCTCAGCCCGATGCAACCGGCGAATCTCCGCCCAATCCTCCACGGCAAGCACACCCCCACTGTCAGGGATGGCCCGCTTCAATCGGCAATACCGGCCCAGTTTTCACTCGGCAGCGACACCGCGCACGCCGCGGCGGATTCGCTCATCCCTCGCAGTGGCCGGCACCGCGCTGATAGGCGTGCCGCTTGGGCCAGCCCTGGCCGCGATAGTGCCGCGGGAGCTGGAAGGCAGATTGGAAGCGCCCCAGCGGATCGTGGCGTTGGCACGCAGATCGATCTGTCCGGGTCGAGTGTGGTCGGCGCGGGTCGTGCTAGTGATGAAAACCTGGCGGTCCGGATCGGCTGGCTTTGTCGGCGTCCTGGACCAATGTTTCGGTGACCGACCGGAGGTCGCGCAAGAACAGTGCGGCCAGATCGCGAGAGAAGCCGTTTCGGCAGACGATGCGAAGCACAGCCAGATCAGTTCGGTTCGCTGGGAACGTGTAGGCGGGTACCTGCCAGCCGCGCTCGCGCAGTCCGCGTGAGACGGCGAAGACGTCCCAGTCAAGGATTTCCTCGCTCGTGGTAAAGGCGAAGACGGGCAGCTCGTCTCCGCGCGAGATCAGCGAGTACTGGCCCATCGCGCCCACCTCCCGAGCCAGGGCTGTAGCCACGTCACGTGCGGATTGCTGCACCGCCTTCATGCCGTTAAAGCCGAGACGGAAGAAGGTGTAGTACTGGGCGATCACCTCCGCTCCCGGGCGGGAGAAGTTCAAGGCGAAGGTCGGCATCTCGCCGCCGAGGTAATTGACTGTGAAGACGAGTTCCTCGGGCAGCGCGTCGGCGTCGCGCCAGATCGCCCACCCCACCCCGGGGTAGACGAGGCCGTATTTGTGCCCGGAGGTGTTGATCGACGCGACGCGCGCCAGACGAAAGTCCCAGACGAGCTCGGGGTCGAGGAAGGGGGCGATCATTCCACCCGAGGCGGCATCGACATGGACGGGGACATCGGGCCCGCCACCGGCAGCGAGCTCGTCGAGCGCGGACGCAATCTCGGCGACCGGCTCGTAGCTTCCATCCATGGTCGAGCCGAGGATCGCCACCACGCCGATCGTGTTTTCGTCGCAGTGCTTGACGGCCTGGACGGCGTCGAGGTGGAACCGCTCCCCCTGCATCGGGACGAGCCGGGCTTCGACCTCCCAGTAGTTGCAGAACTTCTCCCAGCAGATCTGCACATTCGCACCCATGACAAGGTTCGGCCGCCGGCTCGGATCATCACCTACCCTGCCGCGCCAACGGCGTTTGAGGGCCATCCCGGCGAGCATGCACGCCTCGCTCGACCCGGTGGTCGAGCACCCGGTAGCGCGCGTGCTGTCCGGCGCGTTCCACAGGTCGGCCAGAATCGCGATGCAGCGATGCTCGATCGCAGCGGTCTGCGGGTACTCGTCTTTGTCGATCATGTTCTTGTCAACGGCCTCGGCCATCAGCGTCCGCGCCTGCGGTTCCATCCATGTCGTCACGAATGTCGCGAGATTCAGCCGAGCGCTGCCGTCGATCAAGAGCTCGTCGTGGATGAGCTGATAGGCGACGTCTGCCGGGACCGGGTCGTCGGCCAACTTGTTCAGCGGTGCATTGACCTCATGTTCGAACGCTGGATTCGCGGAGCCCACGAAGGCATTGGCCTCACCGGCGAATGCACCGTCTCGCCGAGGAACCGGGTGACCGCGAAGCGCCATGCAACTCTCCAAAGTGACGAGACGCTTCCTAGCTAAGCATGCTTGCGCCGGCCTCCGCCGCCCAGTGCGGACCATGCAGAAGCCCGAGATGGACGGACCCCTTGCCGAGGCCTGGGGTGTCCCGCGCCAACGGGTGGCGTACGGCCAGTGATGGCAGGCACTACGGTCTCGACAGGCGGTTGCAAAACCACAAGCGGAAGGAGCCACCGTGCTGAGGCGGGTAGCGGAGGGTGTGCTAATCCACGAGAGCGAGTTCTGTCAGAGCAACGCCGTTGTCGTGCGCGGCCGGGCTGGCGTGTTGCTCATCGACCCTGGGGTGCACGGCGACGAAATGGCCGCCCTCGCGAACGATCTTCGCGAGTTGGGCCAGCCCGTTGTCGCAGGGTTTTCTACGCATCCACATTGGGATCACCTGCTCTGGCACGCCCAGCTCGGCGCGGCGCCCCGTTACGGCACGGCCCGCTGCGCGGCCACTGTCCGAGATCGGCTGTCGGACCCGCGTTTCAAGGCCCGCATCGCCGAGCTGATACCGCCGGACATCGCCGAGCAGGTACCGCTGGACCTGCTCGGCCTCATTACGGGACTGCCCGCCGATACTGCGCGGATTCCTTGGGATGGCCCTCAAGTCCGGATTGTCGAGCATCAAGCGCATGCCCCGGGCCATGCGGCGCTGTTGATCGAGGAACGCGGGGTTCTCGTCGCCGGCGACATGCTTTCCGATGTCTTGATTCCGTTGCTCGACTTGAACGACACCGCTGACCCGATCGAGGACTACCTCGCCGCGTTGCGGCTGCTCGAGGGCGTGGCGGGCGACGTCGATGTCGTCGTCCCCGGCCACGGGTCCATCGGCGGAGCTGATCAGGTACACGCACGCATCGACCAGGATCGGGCGTACGTGCACGCCTTGCGCGACGCCCATGTTCCCGGCGACCCGCGGGTCGGCCCATCTGCCAAGTACGGCTGGGACTGGGTTAGCGGCGTGCACGCACGGCAACTCCAGAACCTCGCCCGAAGAAGCGAGCGCAACGGGACGCCCGGCTAGCGATGGACAGCGGCTCACGGTCGACTCGGTAAGCGGGGTGCAGCGACGCGTCAGAGGACCGAGTATCCGGCTGGCAGGGGAAGCCGGCCGGTCAAGGCCAGCAGCGCTGCGGATGCTGTTCCCTGCACTGCGGCCAGACCACCGATGACGGCGAACGCGTCGGCTACTGCACCTTGGGGAACATCGGCGCTGACGCCGAGGGCGGCTGCCAAGTCGCAGGTATGCACCGTCAGTTCAAGGGTGCGGGTCGGGAGGTAGCCCGCCAAGGTCATCGTCCCGAACGGGGTGCGCACCAGGGCGGTGGCTGGAGCGGCCCGGACCCGCTCAGGTACCCGGACCACCAGCGCGCTCAGCGCGGCCATCGGGTCCTCGCCGAGCGCGGCGCCGGCGGCGCGTCCGCGCTGGACCACCGCTGCGGTGTCAGCCACGGCGCCGACGATGGCCAGGTAGTACGCCACGGCATCGGCCAAGTCCACCGGGCCGGAGTCGGCGCTGACGACATCGAGGTAGGCCTCCACCGTCGACAGCGACCGGCTGGTGTGCCCGAGCAGGTCGCGCACGGACCACTCACCGAGGCCGGGGGCGTCATAGTGGCCTGTCGCGGAGGCGCTGACTTCGAGGAACCGTCGGGCGGCACTATCGAAGGCATGAGCAACGGGAGCGTCCATCAGCTCAGCATCGCAGCCGCCAGTGTTCAACGCCCGTGCCGGCGTCATCCCAGTCACCGACCTCTAGTGAGACGGCGACTGGCCGTTCCGCAGCGGTGCGTCGTCCGGGCCAACCATGGTCAGGAGATCGCTCGCTTCTCCGGCTGCCTTCAACGGCGTCGCGGGTGGTTCGTCTGTCGGCGAACGACGATCACGGGCGTACCGCGCATCGATAGCCGCGCGGATCGCCAGCTCGGGCGCGGTCGCCGGACCACCGGCCAGCGCGCCATAAAGCACACAGGGCCGCAGCAGTGATCGAGGCAAGCCGGGCAGATCCCACCGATCCACGATGCCGGCAGCAGGCCGTGACGGCCGGCGAGCTGTTTCTCGAGGACTGGATAGCGGCCGGGCGTCGCCTCGCCCCGCCCCGGGCCGAGCCATCGGACCATGTGCCGTCGCAATGGCCTATGGACTGCTCGGCCGGGACGCGGAGCGTGAGCGCTGGCTGGGCGTCGTGGCCGAGATCCGCGGCGTCGAGCGTGCCGAGGCGACCGACGCAACTGGGTACGGCGAACTGTGCGAGGCGATCGTGCTGCTGGACCAGGACCGGCCAGACCGCGCCCTGACCCGGCTGGTAAATCGAAAATCGCGGGCAATCCGGATGGTACGCACCACTACTCAGCCAATGGCGGTCTGCGCTGCGGGCCGAGGCTGCAGTTCTGGCTGCCGATCCCGACGCCGCGCAACATTGCACCGAAGCCAAGCAGGTCTGCTCTGGAAACCCGATTGCGGCCGCTCTCACGCAGCGCGCCCGTGTCATCGCTGAGGGCGACGAGGAGGCGTTGATCGACCTCGCCCAGCGCCTCGGCGAGGTCGGGGCTCCATACCAGCAGGCGCGGACCCTGATGCTCACCCGCGGCGCGGAAAGTCGCCGAGGTGAAAGCCTATTGGAGGAACTTCGAGCAGCCCAGTGCTGACCCCTCCCCCCACTCGCAGAGTCGACTGCACGGCCCGGCAAGGCGGCGCTGCACATCGCGCGGCCAATGCCCGACATCCACCAGGTATTCATCAGCCCGTAAGCCGATGGCGGACACCGGGCGGTGTCCGCAGACGATCGACCAGAGGCTTCACAAGTTTCGGTTTGACGAGACGTGAGTGGTCACGTGCGCGCCCCCGAGGAGGTGGACGCGACTGATAGGAATTCCAGCATGATCCTCCCGAAGGTCCGAGACCCTCGCTTCGTGACAATCCGTCGCGGTGGCAGCCTCGCCGACTTGGATCACCATCTCCTCGCTCTGTGGGCGGCTTCGTGCGCAGAGCACGTTCTTGACCTTTTCGAGTCGGCTCGGCCACAGGACCCACGACCGCGTCGCGCGATCGAGCATGCCCGAGTTTGGGTGCGGGGCGAGGTCACGATGACCCAAGCCCGTGCGGCGGGCGGCCAGGCAATGGGCGCGGCCAGAGACCTGCGTGGAGCAGCACGGCATGCCGCCTACGCTGCGGGCCAGGCGGGGGCCGTCGCGCACGTCGCCGCGCATGAGCTTGGCGCTGCCGCCTACGCGATCAAGGCCGCACGTGCTGCCGCGGCGGGCGGCGAGAGCGAGGCCGCAGGCCGACTCGAGTGCCGGTGGCAGCGTGACCAGCTTCCGGAGGCGATTCGCGAGCTCGTACTTGACGACCAGCGGTTGCGAAACGCAATCTGCTGGTCAGTGTTTGACAGCTGAGCGGGTCGCGACGCCAGGACCGCCCCAAGCCCACCAAGCAGACGGCGTGAACTCTCTCGTCCGGCTGGATCTGGGCACCGGAACGCCTGTCGCAGTAGCCGACCGGGAACCGGGACGGGACTGCCTCCTGCCGATCAGGCTGCCGACCTCACGACTCAACGCAGGAGTTGCCGAACCCGTGCGGCTTCACGGGTGAGGTGGTACCGCTCGGGCACGCTGGTAGCGGCGCGGGCGGCTTCGGTGTACAGCTCGGCGGCGCGTTCGCGGTTGCCGGCGCGTTCGTGCAGGTATGCCGTCACCGCGGCGTAGCGGGGCAGGTCGGGGCTCACCTCGGCCAGTGCCGCCAGGCCGGCCCGCGGTCCGTGGGCCTCCCCGACCGCCACGGCGCGGTTGAGCCGCACCACCGGGCTGGCGGTGAGCAGCAGAACTTCGTCGTACCACTCCACGATCTGCACCCAGTCGGTCTCGGCGGTGCTCCGGGCGTCCGCGTGCAGGGCGGCGATCGCGGCCTGCGCCTGGTATTCGCCCTGCCGGTCGCGAGCCAGCGCGGTCTGCAGAATCGCCACCCCCTCGCTGATCAGGCCGGTGTCCCAGCGCGATCGGTCCTGCTCACCAAGCGGTACCAGGCGACCTCCCGGGCCCATGCGGGAAGCGCGACGCGCATGGTGCAGCAGCATGAGCGCGAGCAGCCCCGCGACCTCGGGCTCGTCGGCCAGGGCGACGAGCTGGCGGGTGAGGCGGATCGCCTCGGACGCCAGGTCGACGTCTCCGCTGTATCCCTCGTTGAAGACGAGGTAGAGCACCCGCAGCACCGTCGCGAGATCGCCGGGCTGGTCGAGCCGGAGGCCCGCGATTCGCCGTTTGGCCCGGCTGATCCGTTGCGCCATGGTCGACTCGGGGACGAGGTATGCCGTCGCGATCTGCCGCGTGGTCAGGCCACCGACCGCGCGCAGCGTCAGCGCGACGGCCGAGTTCCGCGGCAGGGTTGGGTGCGTGCACAGGAAGTAGAGCCGCAGCGTGTCGTCCAGCGCGGGCACCGCACCGGCGGGAGGCTCGACCTCCGCGGCCAGCTCCCGCGCTCGCCGCGACGCCTCGGAGCGGGCGGCGTCGAGGAACTTGCGCCACGCGACCGTGACCAGCCATGCCTTGGGGTCGTGCGGCCGGTCGTCCGGCCAGGTCTCCAGCGCCCGGACGAGAGCCTCCTGCGCGGCATCCTCCGCCGACGCGAAGTCGGCTCCGCGCCGGAGGAGGACACCGATCACAGCGGGAACGAGCTCCCGCAGCAGTGGCTCGGTCACTCGTTGACCGTGGGTGACTCGGTGTAGAAGGGTCGGACCTCGAGCCACTCGTGGATCGGCTTCCCGCCGGGCCCGGGAGCGGCGGAGAGTTCACCGGCCAGCTGGACCGCGCGGTCCCAGGACTCCACGTCGATGACGTACCAGCCGGCGATGAGGTCCTTGGTCTCGGCGAACGGGCCGTCGGTCACCGGCGGGCGTCCCTCACCGTCGGACCGCACGAACGTGCCCTCGGCCGCCAAGGCCTGGGTGTCGACGAACTCACCCGTCTCCTCCAGGCGGGTCGCGAAGTCGCGCATGAACTGCACGTGCGCGTCGACCTCCTCCGGCGTCCACCGGTCCATCGGCGGGAAGTCGACGGCGGGGGTCGGACCACCTCGGTAGTGCTTGAGCAGCAGGTACTTCACGTCGATCTCCTTCGTCGTCACGCGGCTCGTCGTGGCCGCTCGTGTCGCTGGGACGGTGCCGACCCCACATTCTCGACACTCTCGTGACGATTCAGCAGATGCACCACGTAAGCGTCGTCGTTGACGACCTCGAGTCGGCCAAGGCCTTCTTCGTCGAACTCGGTATGGAGTTCGAGGGCCAGGCGCCGATCGAGGGAGAATGGGTGGACCGGGTCAACGGGCTCGACGGGTCCGGGTCGACATCGCGATGATGCGGACCCCGGACGGCCACGGCCGGCTCGAGCTGACGAAATTCCACACCCCTGCGGTGGTCAGCGCCGAGCCGGCGAACGCACTGGGCAACACGCTGGGCCTGCGCAGCATCATGTTCGCCGTCGACGACCTCGACGCCACGGTCGCCGGCCTGCGGGCCCGCGGCGTCGAACTCATCGGAGAAGTGGCGCAGTACGAGAACAGCTACCGGCTCTGCTACGCCCGCGGACCCGAAGGCATCATCGTCGCGCTGGCCGAGAAGCTCGACTGAGGCCACAAGAACCTGATTCGCAGTCGACCACTACCACCCACACCCGAAAGGACCGCCACCATGGCCATCGCCGATGATCTCGACCGCGCCACCGACTCGACCTGGGGCTGGTCGCCCAGCACACCGGCAGGTATTCTCGCCTCGGGCGGAGCCGAGGGACACGAGTCGAACGGCGTGTACACGCTCATGCTCGCCACGACAGGACGCAGGACCGGCGAGCCACGCCGCACCTGCCTGATCTACGGCACCTCGGGGGACGGCTTCGTCGTCGTCGCCTCCAAAGGGGGCGCCGACCAGGACCCGGACTGGTTCAAGAACCTCCAGGCGG
>JALZAI010000013.1 GCA_030948475.1 Actinomycetota bacterium | reverse complement strand
GCACGAGGTCGTGGTGCCGCTGGTTGTCATCACCGAACTGGAGGGCAAGCGGCATCACCCGGAATTGGGCTGGTTCGCCCGCCAGACGCTGCGCGTCCTCGACGAGTTGCGCGTCAAGCACGGCCGGCTCGACGCGCCGGTGCCGATCGGTGATCGGGGAGGATCGCTGCACGTCGAGCTCAATCACGCCGACCTGTCAACGTTGCCGACCGGGTTCCGCGTCGACAGCAACGACTCTCGCATCCTGGCCGTCGCGCTGAACATCGCAGCCGAGGGACGGGTGGTCACGCTCGTCACCAAGGACCTGCCGCTGCGCGTCAAGGCGGGTTCGGTCGGGCTGGATGCCGACGAGTACCGCATGCATCCGGTCGCCGACTCGACCGGCTATTGCGGGATGGCCGAGGTTGCGGTCTCTGCCGGGTCGATCGACCGGCTCTACAGCGGGGCGCTGCTGCAGCTGGTCGAGGAGCCCGACTTCGCGGCGGTTGTCGACCAGCCGTGTCACACCGGGCTGGTGCTGCACTCGGCACGCGGCTCGGCCCTGGCTCGGATCACCCCCGACAAGCGGGTGCGCCTGGTCCGAGGCGATCGCGAGGCGTTCGGACTGCGCGGACGCTCGGCCGAGCAGCGCATCGCGCTCGACCTGCTGCTCGACACGGATATCGGCATCGTCTCGCTCGGCGGTCGCGCCGGCACCGGCAAGTCGGCGCTCGCGCTGTGCGCCGGACTCGAGGCCGTCCTCGAACGGCGCGCGCACAGGCGGGTGGTCGTGTTCCGCCCGCTCTACGCCGTCGGTGGTCAGGAGCTGGGCTACCTCCCGGGCAGCGAGAACGAGAAGATGGCACCCTGGGCGCAGGCTGTGTTCGACACCCTCGGCGCGCTGGCCAGTGCCGAGGTGATGGACGAGGTCGTCGATCGGCAGCTGCTCGAAGTCTTGCCGTTGACCCACATCCGGGGCCGTTCGCTGCACGACTCATTCGTCATCGTGGACGAGGCGCAGTCGCTGGAGCGAAACGTGCTGCTGACCGTGCTCTCGCGCATCGGCGCGGGTTCGCGGGTGGTGCTGACCCACGACGTCGCGCAGCGTGACAATCTGCGGGTCGGCCGCCACGACGGCGTCGCCGCCGTGATCGAGGCGCTGCGCGGGCACCCGCTGTTCGCCCACGTCACGCTGACCCGCTCAGAGCGCTCGCCGATCGCTGCGCTGGTGACCGAGATGCTGGAAGATCTCCCGCTCTGAGCGAGCATCCGGCGCGATAGCCTCAGCACGCCCGCCCGAGCCGTCCACGAAGGAGCCCGCATGTCCACTGCGGCCGTACGCCGGCGCATCGTGCTCGCCGATCTGGTCCCCGGTTCAATCGCGCGCGACGCCGTGCTCATTGCCGCCGGCGCCGGTCTGACCGGACTCGCCGCCCAGGTCTCGATCCACGTCCCGTCCATCACGCCGGTGCCGTTCACGCTGCAGACGCTTGCCGTGCTGCTTACCGGCGCCGCACTCGGTTCCGTTCGCGGCGTGCTGTCGATGCTGCTCTACGTCGCCGCGGGATCGGCGGGCGTGCCGTGGTTCGCGAATCACAAACACGGCTGGGGGTTCGACCCGTCGTTCGGCTACATCCTGGGCTTCGTGATCGCGGCCGCCGTGGTCGGTGAGCTGGCCCGCCGGGGCAACGACCGCAGCGTGCTGTCCGCGATCGGCCTGCTGGCGGTCGGCGACGCGATCCTGCTGAGCATCGGGACCATCTACCTGGCCAACGACCTGCACGTCCCTGCCAGCAAGGCGATCGAGCTGGGCGTCACGCCGTTCCTGATCGGGGACACGATCAAGCTGGCGATCGCCGCGCTTGTGCTGCCCGCGGCCTGGAAGCTCGCCCGCCGCTAGTCCCTTCTCGGCGCGCGCGCCACTGGTCAGGACGGGCGGGTCATCGCGAGAACGTCGAGGACCTCGTCCAGCTGCTCCTCGGTGAGCGTGCCGGGGACGTGTCCGCGCTCGATGACCACCTCGCGGATCGTCTTGCGCTCCGCGAGGGCCTGTTTGGCTATCTTGCCGGCCTCGTCGTAGCCCACGTAGTGGTTGAGCGGTGTGACGATCGAGGGCGAGGACTGCGCGTACTCGCGGCAGCGCTCGACGTTTGCCTCGATACCCGCGATGCATCGGTCGGCGAACAGCCGCGCGACGTTGGCAATCAGCTGGATCGACTCGAGCAGGTTGCGCGCGATCACGGGCAGCATGACGTTCAGCTCGAAGTTCCCGGCAGCGCCACCCCACGCCACCGCAGCGTCGTTGCCGACGACCTGCGCGACCACCTGACAGACCGCCTCGCACAGCACCGGGTTGACCTTGCCCGGCATGATCGACGAGCCCGGCTGCAGATCTGGGAGGAACACCTCGGTCAGTCCGGTACGCGGGCCCGAACCCATCCATCGGATGTCGTTGCTGATCTTGTTAAGGCCGACCGCGATCGTCCGCAGCACCCCGCTGCCCTCGACCAGCGCGTCGCGCGAGCCCTGAGCCTCGAAGTGGTTGCGCGCCTCGGTCAGGGGCAGTCCCATGTCCTCGGCCAGCGTCGCGATCACCTGCGCCGCGAGCCCGGCTGGGGCGTTGATGCCGGTGCCGACGGCCGTCCCGCCAAGCGGGAGCTCGCCGAGGCGCGGCAGGGCATCGCGCAGGCGGTCCACGCCGTAGCGCACCTGGGCGGCGTACCCGCCGAACTCCTGCCCGAGGGTCACCGGCGTCGCGTCCATCAGGTGGGTCCGCCCGGACTTCACCACTGCGGCGAACTCGCTCGACTTGGCGGCGAGCGATCCGGCGAGGTGCTCGAGCGCCGGCGTGAGATCGACCACGATCGCCCGCGTCGCCGCAATGTGGATCGCCGCTGGAAACTGGTCGTTGGACGAGAACGGGTCGTTGACGTCGTCATTCGGGTGCACCGCACGTCCCAGTCGCTCGGCGGCGAGTGTGGCGATCACTTCGTTGGCATTCATGTTGGACGAGGTGCCGGATCCGGTCTGGAAGACGTCGATCGGGAACTCGGCATCCCAGTCGCCACGCGCGACCTCGGCGGCCGCGTCGTGAATCGCGGCGGCAAGGTCCGCGTCGAGCGTGCCGTTCTGCGCGCGCGTAGCCGCTGAGGCGCCCTTGATCGAAGCGAGTGCGCCGATCAGGTCGCGCCCGATCGGACGTCGCGAGATCGGGAAGTTGTCGACCGCGCGCTGAGTCTGTGCCCGCCACTTGGCCGCGGACGGGACCCGGACCTCGCCCATCGAGTCCTGCTCGACCCGGTAATCCGCATCATCATTCGTCCGAGGCTCGCTGCGCTCGTTCGGCTCGGCGCTGGCGGATGTCAGCCCGATCGCATTGGTTCGCTCGCTCACGCCCGCCAGCCTATTCGCGCACGGCGGCGTCGCGGCGCGGTCGTGGACAAGGCCACAACCAGCTTGATTCAGTGGCGATCGAAATCCACCGCGGAGTAGGCCCGCAGCTTGCCGAGCTGGTGCAGCGAGTCCAGCTCGCGGATCGTCCCCGACTTCGAGCGCATGACGATCGACTGGGTGGACACCGAGTCCGCGTAGTAGCGCACGCCGCGCAGCAGGTCGCCGTCGGTGACGCCGGTGGCGCAGAAGAAGATGTCCTCGCCCCGTACCAGATCCTCGGTGAGCAGCACGCGGTCGAGGTCGTGGCCGGCGTCAATTGCCTTCTGCCGCTCCTCGTCATCACGCGGCCAGAGTCTGGCCTGCATGACGCCGCCCATGCAACGCAGCGCTGCGGCCGCGATTATCCCCTCCGGCGTCCCGCCGATGCCGAGCAGCAGGTCCACGCCGGTCGCCGGACGGGCCGCGGAGATCGCGCCGGCCACGTCGCCGTCACTGATGAATCGGATACGCGCGCCGGCCTCGCGGACTTCCTGCACGAGCCTTTCGTGCCGTGGACGGTCCAGGATGCACACCGTGACGTCCTCGGGGTGACCGTGTTTGGCCTTGGCGACCCGGTTGATGTTCTCGGCAATTGGTGCGGTGATGTCGATCACCTCCGCCGCCTCGAGGCCGGCCGCGATCTTGTTCATGTAGAACACGGCGGACGGGTCGAACATGCTGCCGCGCTCGGACACCGCGATCACCGAAACGGCGTTGGACATGCCCTTGGCCATCAGGGTCGTGCCGTCGACCGGGTCGACGGCGACGTCGCACAGCGGGCCGGTCCCGTCTCCGACCTCCTCGCCGTTGTAGAGCATCGGCGCCTCGTCCTTCTCGCCCTCGCCGATAACGACGATGCCGTGCATCGAGACGGTGCCGATCAGC